>JBDNGW010000498.1:0-4693 GCA_041689735.1 Leeuwenhoekiella sp.
ATTTCTATGGGTTCTTTTGCCCAGCAACTGCGTTGAAAATACTCGCCATAGCTACGGCTATGTCTGCGTTTTTCGCCTTGTTGATGAACAAAATAACTGCCTATAATTCGGTCACTTTATTTCTGAACAGATCCTTAGCCCATTGAGTACTTCGGAAAAAGTTCTACTTAATCTTCATCTTCTGTCGAGCCAAAAACCCGAACGACTGTTCGCAATGGGAAAAAGGTTGGGGAACTGGTTTAAATACGTTAAGGTAGCGTGGTCATCATTGCTTTCAAAAATCGGATATTTTGTAGGGTTGTTCACTATTTTCTGCATTTGGTCCGATGGATCTATTTTTTTTGATTGTCTCAACAACAGCCGCAAGCTAAGGGAGTTTGCGAATTTCCTCCATTTTAATAGATCCCCCCCATATAATATGTCTCCATTTATCCCTTGACCTTGCTCTGCCAATAAAGTATTGGCCTCGTCCAAATCGTTAAGCAGACCTTGATAGATTTCTTGTTGCGCATCATATTCGGGTCGATAAAGCTGGTCGCTTTTGCCCTTGAGTGCCGCCGAATATGGTATATCGCCGTAGGAGTCCGTCAAAATTGAAAACACCCAGCTTTTCATGACTAAGGCCACTCCTCGATAATTCGGTAAATTTCGCTCAGCGGATATGGTCTCTAAATTGTTGATGTTCCTTTGAACATCGTACATGGTGTTCCATAGTCCGCTAAAGGAACCCCATTGGTACCTGTCGGTTTCGGGGCTCCGTATTTCGGCACTATATTGTACAACAATATTGCCCGGAGAAAACCCATAGGAAGCCATTTGGTTGACGCAGCTGGTAATAATGTTGGGCAGCAACAATTCCGGTCTGGCATCTTCCGGCTGGTTGGGGTTTCTATTGACTTCTTCAAAACCATTTTCGCAAGAGGATAGTATAAAGAGCATTAACGTCAGATAGATTATTCTTAATTTCATGGTATACTTTTTTTCAATAATATTTATAGCTTAAAACTTATATTCAGCCCAACACTCCTGGTCGATGGCAATTGTATATCCTCAACACCCGGCAATATGGATCCTCCATTCAATGAATTGGTATCAGGGTCTATATTTGGAACATCCGTCCATAAGAATAGGTTCCTTCCCACTAAGGATATCGATAGATCGCGTATCGCTGATTGACCCATGTTTGAAAACGAATAGCCTAAACGGGCTTCCCTCAACTTCACATAAGTAGCGTCAAAAATGGAATTTTCCACGTTACTCCTTCTAAAATAGCTACCTCCCCCCCAATATCTCTCTGCACTGACATTAACGTTGTTTGGGACAAAATCCCCTTGTTCATCCAACATAACACCTTCTCCCACTATACCGTTTTCCCTTCCAGGCAAGGAGTTCACCAATTGACCGGCCTGCCCTCCAATTACATTTGTCCTAGAGTAAATCTGACCCCCTTTTCTCCAATCAAAAAGTACATTGAAGCTAAAGTTCCTATACGATAGGGTATTGCTTATGCCCGCGGTCCAATCTGGATTGTAGTTACCTACTTTTTCCACTTCGTCGGTAGTTTGGGCAAGCCCTTCCAAATGTATGATGTTGCCCGTAGGATCTCTCTGAAAGACCTGGCCGTACATATCCCCCAACCTACCGCCTACCCTTGCCTCTACGGAAACATACCTACTGGGCAATTGATAGGTGGTCAAACCCTCCGCGAGTTTTACGACCTCGGTTCGGTTCCTTGCCCAATTTAAATCCAACTTCCATTCAAATGATGGTAACTGAACCGGAACCATAGACAGAATTACTTCAAAACCTTGGTTCTTGATTTCACCGGCATTAGTGAACCTACTGGTAAAACCACTGGTCCTGTCGATGGGAATCGCTATTATTTGATCTTTACTCCGTATATCGTAATAGGCTAGATCGAGGACTATCCTATTCTCCAAAAACCGTAGGTCCGCTCCTAGCTCATAGGTCGATACCGTTTCGGGTTTAAGCTGGTCATTGGCTATCACGGAAGATTCGGTAAGGGATTGAACGCTACCCCACGGGGTTGCATAATTGTAAATATTCCGGAGGTTGAACGGATCGGTATCATTCCCTACCTGTGCAATTCCCGCCCTAAGCTTAGCAAATGACAATAAGCTAGAAGGTGGCACATCCAGTATATCCGAAAGGACCGCGCTTAGACCGATCGATGGGTAGAAATAGGAGTTTTTATTACTCGGCAAGGTACTTGACCAGTCGTTCCTAGCGGTAAGTTCCAAAAATAACAGGTTCTTATATGCTATTTCACTCAAACCGTACAAGCTGTTTATGTGCTTCCCTTCATCCCGTTGTTCGACGTCAAGGGGAATCCTTGTATTGCCCAAATTATAAATTCCCGGGTCGGATAGTTCATTTGCAACGACACTTGTCAATTCCCTTTTCTGTTGCATACGATTCCCACCGACGGATATTTTAAAGTTCCAATTGCCATTGAACCTCTTATCGTAGCCCAATAGGAAGTCACTGTTTATTTCCCGGAAAGTTATTCTATCCTGTCGGTACATTCCATTCGTAAATGCCGTGCTGCCGGGTGTTCTCCTATTGGTACGCTTTTCATTGGAGAAGTCGGTCCCTGACCTTAACTGCAAAGAAAGTTCCGGCGTAAATTGATAGTTCAAATTGATATTGCCGATCAGCCTATCCTTGAACTGTCCATTAAGGTTTTCGTTCACAGTGTAATAGGGGTTATCATTAAATCTAAAGTTGTATGTGAAAGGTTGTGTTCCCTCATACCCCTTGAACCAATAATCCTCCATTTTATCTGTCCGCACCTGCCTGCCCTCCCATAACCAAGTGTAACCGACACTTTCATTGCCATAACTTATAACCGGCCTGTTGTCACTATCGGATTTTATGTAATTGGCCGAAGCATTTACTTTTAGTCTATCCGAAAGGTCATAACCTGTTTTCAGAGCGAAGCTGTTCCTTTCAAGATCGGTATTGGGCACTATTCCTGTTTGACTCAGATTGGAGTAGGAAAGCCTGAAATTTCCTTTTTCATTGCCCCCGGTCAAAGCAATGTTATTATTCAGAGAAAAACCGGTTCGATAAAATTCCCTGACATTGTCCGGATATGGTACCCATGGTACAATCTCCCCACCGTCCGTTGGAGGAAATATAGTATTTACGGGAACCTCGATCAGCCTTCCGTCCAATGGTGGCCCTCAGCTCCTTCCTCCGTCACCGATATTGTAGACACCCCCCCTGCCCTGACCATATTCATTTTGGAAATCGGGCAGTTTTAGAACAGACTCAAAGGCCGAATTCGTGTTGACGGAAATACCGATACCCTTGGTGTCCTTCCCACTTTTTGTCGTAATGAAAATGACTCCGTTTGCCGCTCTTGACCCGTAAAGTGCTGCAGCATTAGGCCCCTTTAGCACGCTTATATCGGCAATGTCGTCCGGATTTATTTCCGAGGCCCCATTTCCATAATCGATATCCTGTCCACTCCCCTCGGAACCAAAAACAGAATTATTGATAGGAATACCATCGACAACAAAAAGGGGCTGGTTATCGTTTGCCAATGAAATTTCGCCACGTATGGTGATTCTCGATGATCCACCAATGCCCGAGTTACCGCTTGTAATATTTACACCGGCGACTTTTCCTGCCAGAGTATTTACTAAATTCGATTCTCTCGCTTTGTTTATTTGATCCCCTTCAACCTGTTCTATAGAATAGCCGAGAGCTCTTTTTTCTCTTTTAATACCTAGGGCGGTAACCACCACCTCATTCAATTGTCCTGTACTAGGCTCCAATTGGATATCCAGTTCCGTCCGCCCTTCAACAGAAATTTCTTTTGAAGAATACCCTAAATAGGATACTTCAAGTAAAGAATCTTGACCGGAAATTTCGATTGTAAAATTACCATCAAAGTCAGAACTTACTCCGTTCAATGTACCCTTTTCTATAATACTTGCACCTGGTAATGGTTGTCCAAGTTCATCCGTTACGGTACCTTTTACCGTAGTTTGTTGGAAACCTGATCGAGATTTTCTATTCAGTGTTTCGGCAATAAAGATTCGCTCTTTATTGACCTTATATTTGAAATTGGCCTGTATTGAAAGGTCGTTCAGCACCTTATATAAAGTACTTTTGGTATGAACGGCATCATATCTATCTTTTTCGTCCAAAACATACTGTCCATAAGAAAAATCATAACTTGTTGTATCGCTTGATATCGAAAAAACACCCAATAATGTGGCATCTTTCAATTTTATACTTAATTTTGATTATTTCACGCTTACTACAGTATTCGCGTAAGATAAAGTGGTAAAGAAAATTACCCAGAAAGATAAGATGGGTTTTATAAAGTATATTTTAATATTCATTTTTTAAGTGTTGTTATTTGACATTCGACGCTTATAACGGAAGGGTCTGTAGCAGCAGGCTCTTTTTTTATTCTAATATTGCTTCTATCATATTATTTTTTGTTTTAGTTAGTTTTAGTTCAGAAATAAAATTTATATAATTCAATAAAACTTATATTCAAGCAATAAATAAAACAGGGCTCTAGTTTAGAATGGCTATTATGGTTGAAATATCCGATTTTAGGTGTTTTGGATCCCTTTAGGGACGGAGCAAGAACAAAATGCCGAAAATCAGATCATTTTTTCCCCGGCCCTAAAGGGAATAATCGGATTTTCTA
>JBDNGW010000499.1:0-5519 GCA_041689735.1 Leeuwenhoekiella sp.
AAATCTGTACTGAGGTTTTCTGCTTAGATTCTGACCAATTCTTTTTTCTGAATCGATTAAATAAACATTGAAATTTGAGGGTAAATTCTCAAGGTCTTTTAAACCGATCAAAATCCAGCCGTCTTTTTCGGTTTTAAGGCCCAACGGGATTTTTTGTATATCACTGCTCCCGGGTTTTGGAAGGGCGTTGATTGACAATTTTTTATTTTCAGGAGTAAGGCTGTAAAGGTTTGGAACAGCAACATCAGTATTCATCAATTTAAGCGCGTCCTTGTCTTTTTCGAAGGAAAGTTCGGCAAAATGGGGAAAATAAATAACCGCAGGATCAGTGGTCACTTCGTTTTCAAATCCGGCTGATATCCTGATCAATGCAACTTTTTCCGGCTCCCTGACTTTTAAAAATTGTTGAAAAAATTAGTTACACGCACTTCATTGGTCATTCCTAAAGTTCCGCTTACCGGATAAGTTCCACCATCGCTTACATGCACAAAGAAGCCTTGCATAGATGGAATTATATTGGAAGACTTTCCGTCGCTGCTTGTTGTTCCTATGTAAGAACTGTATGTCCCGGTATATTGATTGGTATTGCCTGCAGTAAAAAAGTAAAGGGCATCATCTATATTTGTTTTGGTCCAGCCTGTAGCGGAATTCCAGTCGATAGGAGAAGGGTAGGGGTTTCCTACTAAATTAAAGCCTTTGGTATACAACCTATCATTGTTGTACAGGGTGATTTGTTGATTAGCATTATTAACAGTTCCCGAGATCTCAACCGTTTTGGGAGTAGTTAAAGAGTTTCCTAAATTAAGGGCATATCCTTTTAAAATATCTAATGCAGCAGCGGGAGAAGTATAAGCTTTCCATCCGGTAGCATCATTAGAATTGGTGTCTTCCCGATTTTCATCGTAGGTATAGAAATTTGGAAACGAAGTAGTAGGATCTGTAAGATCCATATAAGAACTAAAATCTCCAACCGTAGAATTACTAAATGGGCTACTGAAATATTTATAGCCAAATGCGACATCCAGATAACGCTGCATTTTTACAGATCCAACAACCTGTCCGTTGCCTGAGCCGTCAATAAGGGCGGTTTGGGTTGCATTGGAAATAAGGCTTAGCGCATTTACTGTATTGAAATTTCCGTTTTCAACTCTAAGGAATCCTGTTATTTCCAGGTTTCCCAAAGAACTCACTCCGGCAGGGTTATTTATGATCAGGTTCCTGATCCTGTTTGCTGAAAATGTATTGGCGGGAATAGTTTGCGCTGCAGCTCCCAAAAAAGCCACACTTCCGTTTACGGAATTAAAAGTTCCGCTGTTTAAAACCGAACCGGCTATTTGTAATGTGTTGTCAATTATTATTAAAGTTGCTCCGTTATTAATTTGAATAGCTTTAGCCATTCCAATTGCTCCGGTGTTTAAAATGGGATAATTTGTGAGACCACCTGGAATTATAACATCCAGGTTGAGATTAGGAATAGAATTACAAGCCCAGTTGGAGGCTGTGTTCCAGTCCGTATTAGTAGCACCGGTCCAAATGTTGTCTTGTTTTACTTGAATTAAAAGCACTGGTGATTCAGTACTGCAATTTGAAGAAGTTACCGTCCTTTTAAACCAGCTCGTTTGGGTTAGAATCCCAGGAGAATAATTTTGAAAGGTATTGGATCCGGTTGCTGGAACAAACCCGGAACTGGGTCCGGAAGTACTGCTTTCCCATAAATAAGTATAATTCCCATCCCCACCTGAAGGCATTGTTCCTGAAATTGTTCCCGGATCGGTCCCATTACAAATTGGTTGGGAATAAGAAGCCTCAACATATAATCTTTTACCTGTTCCAGAACATGGATCACCAAAAACAGCGTTTGTAGCAGGAATACCAGCTGTGTTGTTACCAAGCAGGTAAGTTTCTGATACAGCCTGACTGGTTTGGGAATGACAAGTTAGATTGACAGTGAAATTCCCACAGGTGCCACCCGGTGTACCATAACTGGCAAAATTCACATAATTAAATACGGTTTCCGCCGGTGCCGACAAATTAACAACTCCGTTTTCATTTGCAGTGCCGCATAAAGTTCCGGAAATTCCGTTTGTAAAACTCAATTGATTATTAGTAATAGATGAATTAATTGAAATTTTAACAGGACTCGAAGTATCCCACGTACAAGATCCGGAGGTTACGGTTCTTCTAAACCAAGTGGTTATTCTTAATTTTTCTGGATCATAGTCTGCTAAATCGTTTTGCCCTTTAGCAGGTGCAAAACCACTTGAAGAATTGGTTGTACTACTTTCCCATAAATAAGTATAAGTACCATTTCCTCCTGTAACATTTGTTCCTGTTAATGTTTTCGGATTAAAACCCTCACACACCGTTTGATCCTCACCAATTATATTGTTTTGAATATCTGGAAAAACCGTTCCAGGTGGCACTAGACCATTAACATCATTCTTTTGAAGAGTTACCGCTGTTTGTGCCAACATTCTTCCATTAATAGAAGCTCCGGTCTGCATAGCAATATTAGTTTTACCAATTATATTGCCTTCAAAATGACTATAGGTTCCCAAGGTAACGGCTCCCGATATTTGCCAAAAAATATTTTTTGCTTGTGCTCCACCGGCCAATATTATTTTAGTTGCAGAACTAAGGTTAAAAGTACCAGAAATTTGGAAAATCCAAATATCATTCGAACCTCCGGAAATTGTGATATCTGTTGGAATAGTAACTACACTATTAAATTTATACAATCCAGGGGTGAGTGTTTTACCCCCAAGATTTCCCGATCCTAAATCTACAAAATCAGGATTAGCACGTCCTGCTGCATCTGTATATGCAGTTTCCATATCAAGTACAGCAACAGTTAATTTACTTGCATCAGTTACAGTACAAGGTTCTGGGCCGGCAGGATCTACACTATAAATTGTTCCTGTCACTTCTGAACAAGTTAATAAAATAGCAGTACCAGCAGAAATTGGGCTTGCTCCTACATCTCCTTTTACAGATGACGTAGGTACATTGGTTATTCCTGACTTCGTAAGTATGGTAAAATTTCCTGCTGTTCCAAGGTTTACTCCTTTCAACATACCTTCCGGTTGACCATTCACATTTACTATAACGAAATTAGATTCACTAGTCTGAGTATTTGGATCAATATTATTGCTACTTGACAAACTGGCGTTTCTGAAAATGTAATACGTTCCCGGATTATTAAATGGTGCAGCATTAATATTGGGTGTAAAGCTGGCAGAAGTTGCCCCGGAAATATTGATTCGTGGTTCTTCCAAGTTTGTACTATAGGTCCATTGATAGGCGGCCGCGCTCAATCCTGCAGGAAGAGTTCCAAAAGTGTCCCCGGAAATTGCCGCTGTAGTTGTGCTGCTGCAAATAGTCTGGTATGTGTTTTCGGTTAGTTTATTTTCAAGGATTGGTGTGAGATTATTGAAATTCACCCTGTTTCCGTCGCTATTTGAGTAAAAGTCGTATACCAATTGACTATTTCCGGTAAGGTTCATTAAAACCCGAGGTCTTAAAGACCATGCTTGATCTGTCCAATTATTATAAATGAGTTCACCATCAACAGTTAACCGACTCCCGTCATCTGATCCTAAATCAACAACATACAATCCTTTTTTGGTGGAAATCATTCTATATCTTACCGAAAAGGTTTCATTATAAATTGAACGACTTCCTAAACTTGAAGAGACCGGAAAACAAATATTATCACCCCCAGAATTTTGATCAAAGGTTTCAGCCTCGGTATAGGTCCCAAAATAGTTTGTGAAATTTCCATTAAAAGCCACCCCTGCATTCATTCCATCATACACATGTCCAATCCACGTATTAGTACCTGCCGTGACTTGTGAATCTGGTGAATTTGAAGGAAAAGTAGCTGTAACTATCGTTCGGGTACTTTCACATCCATTTGAATTTAATATTGATACCCAATAATTTGTTGTGGCAGAAATGACAGGTGTCACATAGGTGTTATCTGAGTTATTTGTGCTGGTTTTTAAAGGAGTTCCCCCTGTTGCAACATTGTACCATTTATATCTTTCACCTGTGACTGCACCCGAAGCAGATAAGTTAGCCGTGGAACCAATACATATAAGCCCTCCGGTTGTAATGGGTTTTGCCGGCCGGGCTTTAATTTCAAATTGATCAGATAGTCCAGAATCTGCATCAGGTCGTGAACTCACAACTCTTATTTGATAATCTGCAGTAGCATAGGTATTTGATATTTCTACAGTTAAAGTAACCTCTTCTGTGTCATTCCCATAATTAGCTAAAGTCTTGGTAGAAAGTACTGTTATCTCATCCTCACCAGCTGTGATAACAGGTGTGATATAAACTCTATATATTGTACTGGCTGTAAACCTTTTTTTACCATTACCATTATCATTTCCATTTCTTACAGTAAAAATTACATCAACAGTTGAATCACCACAAACTGACGGGTTAATAATGGGAGTGCCTATAGATGGTTGTCCATTAGATTGTGCTTGAATATTTATAGAAATTACAAGAAAAATAAATAAAAAAAGTAATGATATAATAGTATTATCTCTCTTTAAATTATTCGATTTTTTGGTTAGAAAGTGATTTTTTACCATCCTCTAGCAATTTAGGATCTGTTTAGAAATAACCTGCCCATTTCTATGGGTTCTTTTGCCCAGCAACTGCGCCTGCCTTTGCCGGTAGGCAGGTTGAAAATACTCGCCATAGCTCCGGCTATGTCTGCGTTTTTCGCCTTGTTGATGAACAAAATAACTGCCTATAATTCGGTCACTTTATTTCTGAACAAATCCTTAGTTCAGGTTAAATAGAGATTCTCCCAATACTTTTCCCTCTTCCGTTTTATAGGTGATGTTTAATTTTCCCTTGTTTAGGTCAAGCATTTCTGTATTTTGTAGTTGGAGCGAAAAATCCCGTTTTGAATTTGGGGTATAAACAGCTAATCCTCTCACTTTCCCAATTTCGGTTTTTAATCCTTCGGGAGATATGTGTTCTACGCTTAATTCTCCGTAAACAGACATATTCCCGGTTCTGTTGATAATTAAGGATAATATAAGGTTTTCCGGATCGCGGTTAAGTTCCAGTCCGCTTAGTTCAATAGCGGTGGTTGATGCACCCTGCCGGATGATAACTGGAATGCTGATCCCGAAAACAGTTTTGATATTGATGGAAATTCCTTCGGCTTCATTTTGATCTTCAGCACCAAGAGCGGTTTGTTCTTCCACTGCTCTAAAGTAAACATGAGAGCGGTATTCTCCCTGTTCCAGATTCCCGGTTCTGGTAAGTTGTATGCGCACGGTTTGAGCTTCATTTGCACCTAAAATCACCTGCCGGGGATAATACCTTAAGAATTCCGTCGCGAAACGCTGCCCTTCTTCGGGTTCTGTCACTTCTTCAAAATTTCCGCTTTCGGTCATTTTGTACTGAATTATGGAAATGGCATACGTGGCAGAATCGGATCCCGTATTTATCAGATTAATTTCCTGAGAACGCTGTGAGCCGTCAAAAACCAGCCT
>JBDNGW010000500.1:0-3557 GCA_041689735.1 Leeuwenhoekiella sp.
TACCAGGGCCAGGGTTCATAAATCCAATTCATTTTTTAATTATTTTAATAGTGTAATGTGCACTTAATTACAATAAAAGTGTTGCAATAAAGGCAGTCAAGTCTACGCGTTACATGTTAAAAAATATGTTCATCCTCTAGTTGCAAGCTCCTTTTTTAATGAGCGCTTGAATGGGATTGATCTGTCACGGGAATGACCGTTTCCTTAATGGCCTTTAGGCCTCCATCAATATTCACTAAATTATGAAAACCTCTGTTTTTTAAAATGGAAGCAGCCACCATACTGCGGTACCCGCTCGCGCAATGTACGTAAAACGTATTTTTCTTTGGAAAAGCTGACAAATGCTCATTAATAAAATCAAGTGGTGTATTATGGGCATCAAGTACATGTTCAGCTACAAATTCAGACTCCTTACGCACGTCAAAAATTTCAGAAACTCCACTATTTTTGCCGTTTTCAAGCTGTTTTGAGAGGTTTTTAGCCGAAATAGAATCAATGTGATCAACGGGTTTAGATGCTTTTATCCAACTTTCAAAGCCATCTGCCAAGTAGCCCAAGGTATTATCAAAGCCCACCCGCGCTAACCGCGTTACAGCCTCCTCCTCACGACCGGGAGGGGTGACCAGCAGGATAGGCTGTTGCACATCGGCGATTAAAGCGCCCACCCACGGGGCAAAACTGCCGTCCAATCCTATAAAAATGGAATTGGGAATATGGGCCTTTTCATAATCATCCTGATGTCTAACATCAAGTACAACAGCCCCAGTGTCATTGGCAGCAGTTTCAAAGGCATCTGGTGATAAAGCACGCGTACCACGTTTCAAAATATCTTCTATGTCGTCATAACCCTCTCTGCTCATCTTGACATTTAACGGGAAATATTGTGGCGGTGCAAGCAGGCCACTGGTGACTTCTTCTATAAATTCTTCTTCAGTCATGTTTTCGCGTAACGCGTAATTCATTTTTTTCTGGTTACCCAGTGTATCTACGGTCTGCTTCATCATGTTTTTACCGCAAGCTGATCCTGCACCATGAGCGGGATAAACAATTACGTCATCGGCCAGGGGGATAATTTTTTCCCGAAGGCTTTTGTATAAAAGTCCGGCGAGTTGCTCCTGGGTAATAGTTTCGGCTTTCTGAGCCAAATCAGGCCTGCCCACGTCTCCTAAAAATAGCGTGTCCCCGGTAAAAATTGCATGATCTTTACCATTTTTATCCTTTAATAAAAAAGTCGTGCTTTCCATAGTATGGCCGGGAGTGTGGAGTGCGGTAATGGTGATTTCGCCCAAGCGAAATTTTTGCCCGTCTTTTGCGATAATGGCATCAAAAGAGGGGTTTGCATTCGGTCCATAAACGATAGGAGCGCCTGTTTCTTTGGAAAGCGTTACATGGCCACTCACAAAATCGGCATGAAAATGCGTCTCGAATATATATTTGATCGTTGCCCCATCTTTTTCTGAACGATCCAAGTAGGGTTTAACCTCCCGCAGGGGATCGATAATGGCTACTTCTCCATTGCTTTCAATATAATAAGCGCCTTGTGATAGGCAACCTGTGTACATTTGCTCTATTTTCATAATATATTAATTTAATTTTATAGATAGAATCTGAAATCTTTAACTTGTGTGCTGTTTGCTCGAAGTTTCACTTGCTTGCAATTGTAAAACTCTGATTCCTAATTTCGGTTTTACGGCTAGTGGTTACATTTCAATTGTTTTCATTTATAAGATTTTATTCAAATAAAAAGTTCTCTATAAAGTATATAGATTCCCATAATTAAAACAAACCAACCAAAGGCTTTTTTCAATTTTTTACCATCAATGAAATTATTGAGCCACATCCCAATGAAAATACCTATTATCGCTATTGTGGTAAAGGTCAATAAAAACGCCCAGTCTATTGTTGTGTGCCAAACATCGCCTAGAAAACCAATTGAAGAATTTAAGGCAATGATAAGCAGGGAAGTGCCCACAGCTTTCTTCATGGGCATCTGTGCTATAAGAACAAGAATAGGAATAATTATAAAACCGCCACCAGCTCCTACCAGACCGGTAATAAGGCCGGTTAGTAAACCCAATACAAAGAGTAAATAATAATTTATTTTCTTTGAAGTAGCGCCTTGTTGCGAAATAAGAATTTTTTTGGAATCAAAAATCATTGATGTCGATGCCGCAAACATCAGGAATGCAAAAAACACCATGATGGCTGTTTCTTTTGTCAATGTAAAGCCATTAACACTTAAAAGTGTTTCAGGAATGGCAGGAACCAAAAATTTACGGGTAGAGAAAACAGCAATGACTGCGGGGATACAAAATGAAATTGCACTTTTAAAGTTTACCAGACCCTTTCGCAGGTTTCTGGCCGCTCCCACAAACGAAGCGGTTCCCACCACAAAAAGAGAGTAGGCGGTGGCCGTAACCGCATTTATAGAAAGCAGGTACACTAGTATGGGAACCGTTAATATAGATCCCCCACCGCCTATTAATCCAAGTACAATACCTGTAATCAACGCTCCTATATACCCAAAAAATAAAGAAGAATCCATATCACCTTAATTTCTTTCTTCAAAATTAGGTACTTTGGTTAAGCTAGAGTGTAACTAAAGTGACATAACATGAATTAATCTGAAATGAAGTCAATACTGTTCCGGCCAAGGGTGATAACGTTCATTTTTTCAAGCTTCTTTAAAAGTCTGGAAACCACCACGCGCGAAGTGTTCAGGTCATAGGCGATTTCTTGGTGAGTGGTTTGAATAAGAGTGCTACGGGTCACTTTGACTTTATTTTTTAAATAGTTGAGCAGGCGGTCATCCATATTTAAAAAGGCGATACTATCTATGGTCTCGAGCAGCTCCATAAGCCTGTTGTGATAGCTTTTAAATATAAAATTTCTCCAGGTTTTATATTTCTCGGTCCACTTTTCCATATTTTGAATGGGTATCATAATGAGCGCTGCATCTGTTTCGGCAATGGCCTTGATCTCGCTTTTAGTATCGCCCATGCAACAGGTCATCGTCATAGCGCAGGTATCTCCGTTTTCTAAGAAATAAAGTAATAGTTCATCCCCATTCTGATCTTCCCTCAATACTTTGATCACTCCAGAGATCAGTAGTGGCATACCTTTTATATACTGACCTATATTAATTAATGTAGCGCCTTCCGGTATCTCGTTTAATATTCCAACCTCGTTGATTTCATTTAATAATTCTGGCTCAAAAAGCCCACCGTAAAAGTGTTGACGTTCTTTACTCATAGACATATTGAACTAGTTATTAAAATGGTTTTTTGTTCAGGGCAAATTAAGAAGTAACATGTTATTATTCATTTAGTTTATGTTATAAAAAAAGCGAACGCAAAGTTGCCTGATGAAAATTTAACGCTCCGCAAACGTTTTCGGTTAAAAATAATCCAATTCTGAATTTAAACAAGCGTTTAATTTTACTGTTGAATTATGACGGGTTATGAAAATGAGTGAGAAGAAAGTCCTGATCATGGAGGTGGCAGAAAAACTTTTTGCCGAAAATGGTTTTGATGGGACCTCGGTTCGGCAGATCGCAA
>JBDNGW010000501.1:0-5821 GCA_041689735.1 Leeuwenhoekiella sp.
AATCCCTAATCATATCGACGGTCAATCTTTTCTTTCGGTTGAGGATTTCCGATACTCGGCTTTTCCCACCGATTATTCCAACCAAAAGCTTGTTTAAAGTTAATTCAAATTAATTTTCAATAGATTGAGGTGCTGGCTAAGTATAAAAATTTTTGAATATCGGGATATTCAACAATTTTTAGACAACGCCACGGTTCATAATATATTCAAAATTAGAAAGAAGTCAGTTTAAACAAGCTTTGAGTCCTTTTGGCGCATATTCAATTCTTCCATCCGTATTTTTATCGCCTCGATTGGATCTGGTGCCTCAATTGGATAATATTCGTTTTCATAGTTCTCAATGAGCAACGAAAGTATTTCCGCCTCATCGTCCTCTTTTGTGTCGATTGAAGCATCGAAAATCACTTCCAACCGTTCAAGTGCGTTTCGGTAATCTTTGTCAGTTTTAATCGGCTTTAATTCCATAATTGATCTTTTAAATCGTATCTGCATCTATTTTGTCATACCCGCCTGTCCGGCCGGCAGGATCTGCGTGCGTGCCAATAAAACGGATAAATGCCCATTGTTTTTCGTAATTGAATTTAACGATCAATCGGTAAGAATTTCCTTTTGTATTGAAAACTGCTCGACCATTTTTTAGAGTATACATAAAATTATAAGAACGAAAAATGAAAAAGGGATTCTATTACGCCAATTGAAGATTTAAAGTAAATTGGAGTTTCCACTATTCCAATAATTTATTCCCATAACGCCCCAACAGCGCTCCAATAGTTCCACTGAACACTAATTTGTCAAGCGCTTGAATTTGATCTGCATCTAACCAGTAAAGAGATGTGGGAGCTAAAAAATGATAAACCCGTATCAAGACCACAACAATAGCGGTACCCCAAAGAAAATAGAGTGACCCGATGAATATTCTATGTTTATGCTTGTTTTTGGCCCGTTTATTTTCCTCATCAAAATCAAAAAGTTCGGTTTCCTCTTTGGTTTTTTGAAGTTTGCTTCTGTCTTTATTGACTTCTTCAATTACCTTTAATTCATCTCTACTCTTTTGATCCACAGGTTATTTTTAAGAATTCACGAGTTTTTCAGTGCTAACATGAGCCTTTTCCTCATAAAATGTTCTTATTGCCGCGTTGGGAATAATGGCGCCAGATTTTAGACTTCCGCCTTCTTTGTTCCATGTGGTGTACCAAGGGGTGTCCTCCATATGTGTCAAGGAAGAAAGTTCGGTGCCTGTATAATCTTTATAAACCTCCCAAACCCTATCCAGTAATGCCCTGTCATTAAGATTAGTCAAGAGATCGTTGAATTCAGATTTATCATTTTTAGTAAAAAACTGTACGGAATCAATGTCATTTCTTCCAAATTTTTTAAAAACACTATAAATTGATTCTACTACTGGACCATATTTCCATGCTTCCGTTTGCTCGGTGATTAAAGGTTCTTTTCTTAACCCTAAATGCCACCCATGGGCAATATAGACCAATTTCAATACTTTCATGGGAGTAATACTCACGCCTTCATCTATTGATTTATAGACAAAATAATTAGCGATTGTAAGTGGACTGTACATATACTATAGTTAAAATGAGAAGACAATTTACAAATTAGACAAAAATTAAGCCTTTTTATCTTATAAATATAAGCAAAAATATACTATTTTATAAATAAATCTCAATCAACCCCTCGGGAACATCTAGAATAATCTTCCTTTCTTCGCGCTTAAGTTCCTTTATGAATTTGTCAATAATGGGAATAAGCACTTCTTTACCATTGGCATCGATCACAAAAATAGCTTGGGAAGTATCGTCATTTATTTTCTTAATTGTACCTATAAGGCCATACGTGACATCCTCAACGGCAAAACCGATAATCTCGTGGTAGTAAAATTTGTCCCCCTTGAGTTTGGGCAACTTATCCAGCGGAAGGTACAGCTCTGCGCCTATTAGACCTTCTGCATCAGTTTCATTTTCCACTTCCTTAAAATCAATGCGGAGCAAGGTAGATTTATGAAGCCGGCAGGAGGCAATAAAAAAAGGAACCAGTTTGTCGTTAATATCGACAAAAACTGATTCCAGTTTTTTGTAAGCTCCAGGTTCATCAGTGTCCAATTTGGCCAGTAATTCCCCTTTAAAACTAAATTTGCGCACGATTTTGCCTAGGTAGAAACATTCTTCTTTTAGCATCGCACCTTAGTTTTATTTAGATTCTTCTTTCTTTTTTTCTTCCTTTTCTTCAACAGCTGGAGCAGCGGGAGCTTCTTCTTTAGGTGCTTCCTCTACTTTTGGCTTTTCCGCATCAGCTGGAGCGTCTTTTTGCTCTTCACTCTTTTCTTCTGCAGGAGCTTCGGTATTTTCATCCTTTACCTCTGCTTCCGGTTCTGGTTCTGGTTGGCTTGCAGCAATGCGTGCATCGCTTACAGCTTTTTCAGCCTCGAGTGCTTCTTTTCTGGATTTTTCTTGGGCTTGAGATAAATTATCTTTTTTAGAATCTATCCTACCTCCTTTTTCATCCAACCAAGCGTTGAATTTTTCTTCCATTTGCTCTTCGGTGATCGCACCTTTGCGCACACCGCCCGCAAGATGGTTTTTCAATAATGCACCTTTATAAGAAAGCAAACGTTTTGCAGTTTCACTGGGCTGTGCCCCGTTTTGCAACCACTTTACAGCGTTGTCAACATCAAGATCAATTACCGCGGGATTTGCAGTAGGATCATAAGTTCCTAATTTCTCAAGAAATTTACCATCCCTTTTTGAACGTGCGTCTGCTGCTACGACCCAATAGAAAGGTTTTCCTTTTTTACCGTGTCTCTGTAATCTAATTTTTACTGGCATAATAATTAATTTTTGAGGTACCCGACCCCGATTATAATATAGTTAATTAAGAGCTTGTTTAAACTGACTTCTATTTGATTTTCAAGGTTTTGTGAACCATGCCGTCGTCTAAAATTTAGTGAATATCCCGATATTCTCAAAATTTCATACTTAGTCAGAACCACAAACAATTGAAAATCACTATGAATTGACTTTAAACAAGCTCTCAGAGCGCAAAGATACTTTAAATTAGTTGTCGCTACACCCCCTGACTTATTTAATTTAAATGAACAAAAAGGGCTAAAAATCCCCTAATTTGAATTTACATAAAACGCATAAATCACGCCGGGCAGCCAACCTATAAGCGTTAGCAAAATGCTAATAAGAAATTTACTTCCCAACCCGTGCTTGAGAAAAACAGCTAAAGGTGGAAGCAAAATGGCCAAAACAATACTTATAATAGACATGGTTCTACAATTTTTATTAGCATTTCAAAATAAAGTAGTACACTAATATACTATCTTATAAAGACATAATTGTTGTACGTTAACATTGCTTTTCTTGGCAAAATGAATTTAAGAACATATTTTCTTCCGAAGACTTTCCAAATTAAGGTTCTGGCTAATTATAATAAATTTGGGAATATCGAGATATTCACCAATTTCTTTACAACTAAGCGTTTTATAGTGCCAGTAGCTATTCGGAATAGGAATGAGCTGGGGTCGTCCTGTCTGCCAAAGGAACTTAGCAGGTTTTAGCGAGCTCAAAAATTAAAGTAAAGCGCCTTCGTTAAAGAAGTATCAATACCGCTTGTAGCCATCACCTATTTACTTACTTTGGGCAAAAATAAATCAACCATGAAATTCAATATAACCATAACCAAAGCCAAACTTGTAGATGAATTCCTAGAGCATTGGAGCAACGATGATTACCGTCAGCTTCTAGAAATTTTTGAATTTGAAGAAGCCGCGAACGTGGCTGAAAGTGAACTGCGGGAAATGCTTTTTCTCGCCATGTCTGACCGCGAACCAGATGAATCTGCGCGTATTGTGCTCAACTATAAACTGGGAAACGCTTTAAACGAGGGGCAAATAGATCAGATTTCGCATGAAATGCTGCTGGATAAAATCTCTGAGGAATATGCAGACATTAATTATCACCATGAACTGTTTCACATTAACCAACTTCTTCATAAAGCATATAATGGAAGTTTTCCCAGTGCCAAAGCGAGCATCATTGAGTTTGAACTAAAACCGCTCAAATACGAAAAAGTAGAAGTGGATAAACTCTTTGCGCTTCGAGCACTTTCGGCAGGAATTACAGAGCGTGCGGTGCTTAAACGCCTTTTTGATGATCAGCTCGCTGGTGAAAAGGATTTTCCCGAAGCAGAAGCGATCATTTGGGAACTCAAAGATCTAGGTGAAGATCAATACCGTCTCATTACCTCAGAATATTGGCTTGATCAATCCGATTTCGAAACCGGCGAATTTGAATCTACCGTAGAGATTGACGATTAATATCCCAACCCCGGCCCTTCCCAAAGGGAAGGGAGCAAAAAAATCAGCACGTTTTAAAACTCCTCCCCTTTGGGGAGGTTGGGTGGGGATTGGGGATTAAGAAGGGAAGCGTTTCATCCTATTATTCAAATGCCGGGTTTCCTCTTGCAGGCTTTCTATGCGGTCCAGCAGATTAATGATGACCTCGATACCTTCCAGATTGATCTCTAGATCGCGGTTAAAGCGAACGATTTTCTCGAGTTTTGGCAATTCATCAGGTTTTAAAAATACAGCTTCCCGCTCTTCAACAAGCTCTATTAAACCATGATCGCGCAATGCGTAGATATAGGTAAACTCAATCTCATGACTGTTGCAAAACGCTTCGGCCAGTATTAATTTTTCCGTTTTCATTGGTTTTGCTTTTTGGATGAAAGTTCTGATAATTTGCCAAATAATTCTTTTTCTTCCGCCGAAAGATCTTTCGGCATTATCACTTTATAATTCAGGTACAGATCGCCATAAACGCCTTCTTTTCGGTAAACTGGAAATCCTTTTCCCTTTAGTTTTACAGTGGCCCCGCTATCGGTGCCTTCTTTGATTTTCAGTTTGACTTTCCCGTTAAAGGTATCTACGGTGATCTCGCCACCCAGCACGGCATCATAAAGGCTGATTTCCACATCTTTGAAAAGATCGCTTTTATCGCGTTTAAAAGCGGTGTTGCTTGTGATCTTAAAAGTGATGTACAGGTCGCCTTTTGGCCCACCATTTACACCGGCACCCCCGTGGTTTTTGATTTTGATGGTCTGACCGTTTTCGATGCCCGCGGGGACGGTGATGCGTATATTTTTATCATTTATGGTGAGGGTACGTTTTTGAGTGGAATACACCTCCATAAGGTCTACATGCAAACTGGCATTGAGATCCTGACCACGGAATTTTACATTCCCAGAACTGCGACGGCTCCCGCCAGCACCACCAAACATGGATTCAAAAAAGTCTGAAAAATCATCATCTGAGTGCTGCCCATAATTGGCACCACCGGCATTACCGCCCGGACGGCCGTATTGCTGGGAGCTTCTGGCCTGCTCAAACTGATCGGCATGTTGCCAGTCCTTGCCATGCTGATCGTATTTTTTTCTGTTTTCAGGGTTGCTGAGCACCTCATTGGCCTCATTGGCCTGTTTAAACTTGTGCTCTGCCTCGGTATCGTTGGGATTGAGGTCTGGGTGATATTTGCGCGCCGCTTTGCGATAAGCCTTCCGGATATCTGCCTCTGTGGCAGATTTATTAAGCCCCAGTGTTTTGTAATAATCTATGAATTCCATTAAAAATACGTTCTGATTTCACCCCTAAAAGTAGCATAAATACACGTAAAGCGCCGATTTTATGCTGCCAATTTTCCACTTTATAAATTGTTGCAAAAGCAAAAAAGCCCTACCTGATTAGGTAAAGCTTCTCATTGGGTTTCACTACAAACCCCGCCATGCACTGGCATGACAACACAACATC
>JBDNGW010000502.1:0-3007 GCA_041689735.1 Leeuwenhoekiella sp.
AAATTCATAAACGCACTGATTCCGCTCCAGTCGGGCGCTTCCAGAACATCTATATGTTGTTCTTTTATCTGCTTGTTTATATAGCGCTGCACAAACTTTTTATAAAAAAACCAACTTAAAAATCGATACTTGCGCTGGGCGATAAGATGAATGGTAATTCCATTTTCTTTAAAAACGCTGGTTTCTTGCTGACTGATCAAAAAAACGCTCACTTTCTCACCGGCGACCACAAGACCTTCCGCAGCATTTTTAATACTCGTTCCAATCCCGCCGTAGCGACCAGTTTTAGGATGAGGATATTCTGTAGTGAGAAAGGCGATGTGCATTAGGAAACCAGTTTTATATGGTTTTCAACCATTGTATCGATATTAAATTCAGATGCTATTTTTGATCGTATGTTTTCTTGATTATTTTTTCTTCCCTTCCAAAGCTGTTCTATTATTCCAGCCAGCCGTTCTGGTTGTTGGACAGGCACGATAAACCCATTGACACCGTCTTCAACGATTTCAGTATTGCCGCCCACCGGCGTGGTGATCACAGGAAGATTTGCGGCCAGACTTTCTAAAATTGTCAGACTAAAACATTCCATATGCGTGGGATGAAGCAAATAGTCATACTGGCAATAAATAGCTGAAATGTGCGATGAACTGCCTTTAAAAACGAAATTCTTATCCACTTTTATGGTTTTTGCAAGCTGCTTTAAAGTAGCGTCATAGGGACCTTCGCCATAAACATCGATTTTTAAGTCTTTTTTAATGTTTTCCGGCAATACATTTACGGCTTCCATGAGATCCTGAATACCTTTTGATTTCCGCAAATGTGAAACCACCACAAAGCGCGGCGGTGTGTGAGTTGCTGCCCTTTGCTCAATATTCTCGATAACGATCCCGTTGTATATTACCACCGTTTTTGATTGGATCTGCCTTCCAAAATCCCGCATTAATTCCCTTACCGTATATTTTGAAACGCCCACAAAAACGTCAACATATCGGGAATAAACAACCCCTTTAAGTCGTTTTTTCAATCTCTTTTTTATTGGATATCCGGCCAAAGGTCTGGGATTATGATCTACTGCAATGATTTTTGCCTGTGTTTGTTGTTTTGCCATTTTGAAAAAAGAGGTGCAAAGCCCCAGAAAATGGGTGATAATGTGCGAATAATGGTGTTTTTTATCGTGAAAATAGAATAAAAATGACTCCTCAACCGACTTCCCTTCCGCAGGAACAATCTTTAACTGCTCATAATATCCATGGCTTGCAGCATTTGGGAAAAACCAATCTACCGCAATTCCACGCGCTTTACATTCCGCATCAAAGCGCCAGAAAAAATGATCCATTCCCCCTATTCTTTCGGGTAAGAGGCGGTAATCGCAGAGTATGGCGATATGTTTTTTGATAATTGCCATTAAAGATTTGATAGTGCCTTTACCATACGTTCGCTTGTTCCTTCTAACGGTTTACCAATTTGTAAATTCAGCAGTTCCTTTTGTTGTTTTAAGCGTGCCAGGGGATTTTCAAGACTGTAATTGATTGCTTCTACCAACTCTTCTTCGTCCTTTACCACAGCCACTGCACCGCTTTGCACCACCCGCTCATAATGGCCATAGCGCAGGTATTTTTGATCATTGTACAATCCGTTTTCTTCATTTCCAAAGACGGGATTAATGATTGGTTTGTCAAAAAGCATAAAATCAATCCCCATGGTAGAGCACATATTTACATTGAGATCACAATAGTGCAAGAGCGCACGTAGATCAGTAATATCTTCTTTCAGCGGAACACGCTGTGACCAAGGTTCGGGATGATTTTCCCGCGTTAGTTCCCACTTTGGAAAATTCCATATAATAAAAGGAAATTTAGTTTTTATCGCTGAAAATCGGCTGCCATCTTCAGCCGGAGATGTACGCACGATAAAATTGGCCTTAGGGATATTACCGTTATCAATGGCTTTTGCAATAGTTTCAATATACAAACCGTCGTTTTTACTTGTGGAAACATCGCCGCAACTGTAACAGATCGTTTTTAGATTGGAATTTAATGAAAAGCGCTCAAAAAAAGATTCATGAGAAGAGGCATGCCGATCCAATACATAAGGTTCAAACTGTGGCGTTCCCACGACTTCCACCTGTTGTTTTTTGGTTTTAGGATAAAAATAATACAGCTCGTCCTTCATCAATTGGCTCCAGACCAGAAATGCATCAAATGGAGCTGCCATACGGCCCTTGGAAGGCAAATTGTCCCAACTGAAAATAAAGGAACAGGTCTTGATCCCCAATTTTTTGGCAGCGTGATCCAATGGTGCAAGATATGGCGGACGCTGGTGGGTAAAGAACAGGATGTCAGGTTTATGTTTTTTAAGTTTGAGACAATACTCTTTTACTACGCTATTATTTCTAAATGACAAATTTTGCAACCTATTATAAATGGAAATCCAATCCTCAGAATTAAATTGCGAAGTGAATTGTAGTAATATCTTTGTGAGAAGAGCCCTTGGACTATTCGTTTTTGGATACCGGTTTCTTAAATTATTTGCTATGGAATAAATGTCTTTATGTCCATGCAAATGAGCCAATTCTTTCATTTTTCGAAAAACCCATGTGACCCTTCCCTCAGCATAGATGTCAAGTTCAATAACTTTAAGTGAACTATTGTCTGGAAAATGATAAATGTTTTTTTTTAATCCAGAAAAAATAATTATTTCATAATTTTCCTTTAGCAGTTCGCTGCAAAAGTCACTAAGTATAAAATTTCTATAACCAACCCCATCCACGATTACAACTCCTATCTTACGCATTCGATCTAATCTTAAAATAATTTATTGTTTCTTGAAAAAATAATTCAGTTGAAATTAATCTGATTATAAGTCGCATATTATTTTTTATACCAGACTTGTGATCTTGCACTAATTTTTGGATTTTTGAAAGTTCTACATATTTCAAAATATGTGCTTTGGGGTCTAAAATGGTCTGTTCGGTTAATTCAATCCAAGCATAATCGGAGCGGAGCCA
>JBDNGW010000503.1:0-2455 GCA_041689735.1 Leeuwenhoekiella sp.
CCGAATTATAGGCAGTTATTTTGTTTGACCACAAGGCGAAAAACGCAGGCATAGCCGTAGCTATGACGAGTATTTTCAACGCAGTGGGCGAGCAAAAGAACAAGTAGAAACGGGCAGGTTATTTCTATACAGATCCTAAAGAATATATCAACTAAAATTTTTAAAAATGGCAAAAGAAATAAGTAAGGTTGTAAAGTTGCAAGTCAAGGGTGGTGCCGCAAATCCGTCCCCGCCAGTTGGACCAGCTTTAGGTGCTGCCGGTGTTAATATTATGGAGTTCTGTAAGCAGTTTAATGCTAGGACTCAAGACAAGGCTGGTAAGGTTCTTCCCGTTGCTATTACTGTGTTCGTTGATAAATCGTTTGATTTTGTTATCAAAACGCCACCTGCAGCAGTGCAGTTAATGGAGGCAGCAAAGGTAAAAGTCGGTTCAGGGGAGCCTAACCGTAAGAAGATTGCTAGCGTATCCTGGGATCAGGTAAAGGCAATTGCTGAAGATAAGATGGCAGATTTAAACACCTTTACAGTAGAGAGCGCCATGAAAATGATTGCAGGAACTGCACGATCAATGGGAATAACGGTAAAAGGACAAGCTCCTTTTTAACAACCACAAAAGCAATTTAAAATGGCAAGAATAACAAAAAAGCAAAAAGAGGCTCGAGCAAAGGTAGATACAGGTACGACCTATACCTTACTTGACGGTTCAAAGCTTATAAAGGAAATAAGTAAATTTAATTTTGATCCTTCTGTTGACTTGGCTATACGTCTTAATGTAGATCCGCGTAAAGCGAATCAAATGGTGCGTGGTGTAGTTATACTGCCACATGGTACAGGTAAAGATGTAAAGGTGCTCGCGCTGGTAACACCAGACAAAGAGGCCGAAGCTCAAGAAGCGGGAGCAGATTACGTAGGTTTAGATGAGTATCTTGAAAAAATCAAGAACGGTTGGACTGACGTGGACGTAATTATAACCATGCCAAGTGTCATGGGTAAACTAGGACCCTTGGGACGAGTATTGGGCCCCCGTGGACTTATGCCAAACCCTAAAACAGGTACGGTTACCATGGATGTGGCAAAAGCGATAAGCGATGTTAAATCTGGTAAAATTGACTTTAGGGTTGAAAAAACCGGTATCGTACACGCAGCGATTGGAAAAGCATCGTTTGATGCTGAAAAAATTGCCGAAAACGCCCGAGACTTGATAACCACAATAGTAAAATTGAAACCTACAGCGTCAAAAGGCATTTATATTAAAAGCATTTTTATGTCTAGCACTATGAGTCCCAGTGTAGAGATAGATTCAAAGCGCTTTGCTGAGCAGTAAAAAGTTAAATTATGACAAGAGAAGAAAAATCACAAGTAATAGAAGATTTAACTGCACAGTTGGTCGATAGTACGCACATCTATTTGGCAGATATAGCAGGCTTAGATTCTGTTACCACCACAAGGCTGCGCAGAGCATGTTATAAGGCTGGCATTAGACTGGCCGTAGTTAAAAATACCTTGCTTGCAAAAGCAATGGAAGCATCAGATAAGGATTTTGGAGAACTGCCAACCGTTTTGAAAGGCAATACCTCAATAATGTTTTCTGAGGTAGGAAATGCGCCGGCAAAGGTAATAAAGGAATTCCGAAAGAAATCCGAAAAACCATTGCTTAAAGGAGCATTCATTGAAGAAGCGATATACGTTGGTGATAATCAACTTGACGCTCTCGTGGATATTAAATCTAGGGAAGAACTTATTGGGGATATCGTAGGTCTCCTTCAATCTCCTGCTAAGAACGTTATTAGCGCTCTTAAATCAGGTGGTTCTACAATTGCTGGATTGGTCAAGACACTTTCTGAAAGGGAAGAATAATACGCACGCACTTTTTAATTTATATAAACAAGAATAATTTTTTTTTAAAACGATAGAAATGGCAGATTTGAAAGATTTCGCAGAACAATTAGTAAACCTAACCGTAAAAGAGGTTAATGAACTAGCAACTATTCTAAAAGACGAGTACGGCATTGAGCCAGCAGCGGCAGCTGTAACAATGGCCGGACCAGCAGGTGGCGGTGAAGAGGAGGCAGAAGAGCAGACTGAATTTGACGTGATTCTTAAAGCTGCGGGTGGTTCTAAACTAGCAGTTGTAAAACTGGTTAAAGAACTTACCGGTTCAGGTCTTAAAGATGCAAAAGAATTAGTAGACAACGCGCCTAGCCCAATTAAGGAAGGTATTGCTAAAGATGAAGCTGAAGCAATCAAAAAACAATTGGAAGAGGCTGGTGCCGAAGTTGAGCTTAAATAAGTTCAACACATACAAAAACAAGGGTTTAGGCTTTGTTCAAAAACAACCTATACATTTTGACTTGTTCTTTCCTGCCTGCCGGCAGGCAGGTGCGCATTAACTTCGTTAAAAAGCCTCGCTTTAGCTAAGGCTATAGCTGCGTTTTTTGCCTCGTTACTGAACAAA
>JBDNGW010000504.1:0-5055 GCA_041689735.1 Leeuwenhoekiella sp.
AGCCCGAACCCGGCTTTTGCAAATGCACTACAGCAAGCAATAGGCGGCGTTCAGGGTGAAATCCGAGTCTGCCTGCAGTATCTCTTTCAGGCCTTTGGGGCGAGGGGGCCCAAAAAATACCGGGATATGCTCTTGGAAACCGGTACCGAGGAGATCGGACATATAGAAATGCTCGCTACCGCGGTAGCGCTCAATCTGCAGGGGGCACTATAAACCAACAGGAAGCTGCGGCTAAAGATCCCATACTGCATGCGGCAATGGGCGGTATGAACATTCAGCATGTTATTACTACCTGTATGGCCGCTATGCCTGTTGATGCAAGCGGGGTGCCTTTCAATTGTAGTCACGTTTATGCAAGCGGTAACATAGTGGCTGATATGCTGGCCAATGTTACTGCAGAGAGCACTGGCAGAATGCTTGCGGTTCAGCTCTACAAGATGACCGATGATAAGGGGATGAAAGATATGTTGAGCTTCTTGATCGCCCGGGACACCATGCACCAGAACCAGTGGCTCGCCGCATGGGAGGAACTAGGTGGAAGAAACAACCACCCCATACCCAACAACTTTGACCAGTCCGTAGAGCCCAAGGATTATAATTATACCTTTTACACCCTTCACAAGGATAAAGAGGAAGGACCACACGGAAGGTGGTCAAGTGGCGTCAGCTTTGATGGAAAAGGTGAATTTGAACAAAAACCAATGGAACCGGCAGCAGGAGTGCCCGACTTGGGAATGGCAAGCCCATCGGCAGCGGTTCAGAAGGGGCAAGAAGGCGGTAGTTCCAAAGTAGAGGACGCCAGGGTCAGCTTTAGGCAGTGCTCTAGGAAATATCTATTTTCAATCGGAAAACGGGGTTTTTAATATATAGTGCTTTCAGTTTTGGTACTATCAAAATCACGCTAACCATTCTGTCTTTACTAACGGGCTAATACATTTACCGTAACTCGAATTTACATTAATAGTGTCAAAAACAGCTTAAATTGGTCATTTTAAGCTGTTTTTCACGTTTTATCCAAATTTTCCAGGGCCGCTTCCATATTAATCCCTTCTGCCAGAACGAATTTGAACAGATTCCCTTTTTTCTTGATACGGTCGGGCATGTTGGCAATCGTGAAATCTGTAATTTGCAGGCCGGATTTAACTTCCTCCCAAAGCAGCGGGGCAGAGACCGTTGCATGCGGGCGCGGTCTAACACAATAGGCCGAAGCAAGCGTTTGTGCCCTACGGTTTTGCAGGTAATCCAGATAAATCTTTCCGTTTCTTTGTTTGATTGTGCGTTCCATTGTGGTGAGTTTGGGCAGTTGCTGCTGAACAAAATAACAAAGCAGTTTGGTAAAATCCCGTGCTTCGCTGTATGTATATTTTGCCGCAAGCGGAATGTAAATATGAAGTCCGCGCGATCCCGAGGTTTTGCAATAACCGGTAATTTTCGCCTTATCCAGTATTATTTTGATCGCCTGTGCGGTCTCAATAAGTTCCTCAAAGGTATTTTCCGGCGAAGGATCTAGATCGATCACTGTATAGTCGGGATTGTCCAACGATCCTGTTCTTGAATTCCACGGATTTAGTTCAATACAGCCTAAATTAGCCAAATAGAGCAAACTGGCCTCATTCTGACAAAGCAAATATTCAATATCTTTTTTAGTCGATTTTGAGTGTAAAACGACCGTTTTTATCCATTCTGGCAGGTTTTCATGGTCTTTTTGATAAAAACCTTCGGAAGTAATTCCGTTAGGATGGCGGTGCAGATTCTGTGGACGGTCTATTAAGTATGGTAAAATAGTATCTGAAATGTTGAGGTAATAATCAATAAGATCATATTTGCGTAAACCTGATTCTGGCCAGTATATTTTTTCCAAATTGCTCAACGCCACATGGATGCCGTCAAGCTCAAGACTGTTTTTACTACTATTATTATTATTTATGTAATTTTTACTGCCACTGCCACTGCCCTCTATTTCCGCCGGATTTTTATCGTGGCGCAGACCCTTATAAATGGGGTGGCGCATAATGCCGTTTTCTGTCCATTCTGAAAATTTGACCTCACAGATTAGTTTTGGTTTTAGCCAGTTGGGTTTCCTTCCCTTAAAGTTTATTTTCTGTTGAAAAGGACTTGCCTTTTCAGTTAATTCCTCGAATTTTTTAAGCAGCTCTTTCTGTTCGTCATTAGAATATCCTGAACCGCAATTGCCGATATAGACCAATTCCTCGTTTTCAAAACGTCCCAAAATAAGCGAACCGAAAAGGGAACCACCATTCACAGAATCAGTGTACCCGCAAATAAGAGCCTCTTCACTTTGCACAGCCTTTATTTTCAACCAATCCGCACTGCGTTGACCGGGGTTATAAACGCTATCTTTTTTTTTGGCAATGACGCCTTCGAGCCCGGCATCTATCGCACGCGTATAAAATGATTTTCCCATTCCCTCCACGTGATCGCAGTAATAGATGGAATCAAGACCTTCTATGACTTCAGGAATCAGACTTTTCCGATCTGTTAGTGGAAGGGAAAGCATCTCATGCCCATTGAGATAAAGCATATCAAATACATAATAACGCAGTTCACCGGAAGTGGTGCGCGCATCATAATGCTGTAGCGCCTGAAAGCTGGGAACGCCCTGCTCATTTACCACCACGATCTCACCATCTAAAATAACATTTTGATCCAAATGCTCCAGAGCTTTTTTTATCGCTGGATATTGGCCACCATAGGGATTTCCATTTCTAGAATAGAGCTCCACTTTTCCTTCTTTGATATGGGCGATTATTCTATATCCATCCCATTTTATTTCATAGATCCACTCGGGATCATTGAAGATTTTTGCAGTTTGCGAGGCAAGCATGGGTTTTACAAAATGATCAGGATCGAGTTTCCTGACCTTACTGTTATTGGTGGTCCGTGTGTTTTCAGTAAAAATTTCCGGATCATAATCCAGTTCGGTAGCGAACTGGTCTTTCTTTTTGATGAGCAGCCATTGTTTTTCCTGCTTGCTGCTTTTCATTTTTACGAGGGCAAAATCGCCTTTCAATTTTTCGCCCGAAAACCGGATTTTCAGGTCACCACGGGCGATTTGTTCTACGCCTTCCGCAGTATTTTCTGTAGGTAGAACGGCGTAACTGCCGTGATCCCAGATCTGCATATCACCGGCGCCATAATTTCCTTTGGGAATATTCCCTTCAAAATTGAGGTATTTTACGGGATGATCTTCGGTATTTATGGCCAGACGCTTATCGTTGGGGTTCATTGACGGACCTTTGGGCACCGTCCAACTCTTGAGCACGCCGTCCATTTCCAACCTTAGATCGTAATGGAGTTTGCGGGCATTATGCCGTTGTACCACAAAGCGTTTATTATCATCGGCATTGTTTTCTCCCTGTGGTTCTGTTGTGGAGTCGAATTTCCGCTTGGCGTTATATTCCTCAAGGCCCATAAATTTGGATTATGAAGCTTTGGCTTTTTTCTTTTTCTCCAGGCTATCCTTCAATCGGCTCATGAGATCTTTGGCTGGAGTAGGAGTGGAGTCGACTTCTTCTACAGCTTTCGGTTTTTTGCCGGTAGCTTTATCTTCAATGATCTGTAGAAGTTGGTCATTATAAATATCCTTGTATTTAGTTGGATCAAATTTTGTCGTGTATTGTTCTATGAGCGAGAGTGCCATATCCACCTCTTTTTTAGAAACTTTAGTACTTGGCAATTTTAAATCAGACGGACTTCTAATTTCTTCATCAAAACGGATGACGTGCAGTGTCAATGCGTTTTTGTAAACACCTATAAGGCTTAAATGTTCTTTTTGGCGCATCACAAAAGTGGCCACGCCCAGTTTTCCAGTTTTTTTAAGCGCATCGCGCAGTAAGTTATACGATTTGCCGCCCTCTTTTTGTGGTTCCAGAAAATAGGGTTTTTTAAACAGCACATCGCTTACTTCAGCTTCTTCAATGAACTCTTCAATATCTATGGTTTTGCTTTTTTTGACATTAGCCTGCTCAAAATCCTCCTTTTCCAAAATAACGTAACCATCATCACGTTTAAAACCTTTTACGATATCCTTCCACGCTACCTCTTCACCGCTTTTCTCATTGACGCGTTTGTAACGTATGCGTTCATGATCGTGGCTATCAAGCATATCCAGATCAATTTTTCGGTCTTCAGAACCGGAATACATTTTTATGGGTATTGATACAAGGCCAAAACTTATAGAGCCGTTCCAGATAGAGCGCATAGTGTTTAATTTTTCATTAAAATTAGGTATCTACACTTTATAATTGGCTAATTTTCACGGTAGTTTAACCATTTTTCCAACTCAAAATAATATAAATATATACCCGCTTTCATGCCTAAATTGAAAAATCCAAGAATAAAGGCCGACTAAGCCATTCCCGCAACCCTAAAAAGTGGACTTATTCCTGAAAAATTGTACAATTATAGGGCAATTTCGCTCACTTTAGGGACGGGGCAAATGAAAATTCATCAATATATTTTTATTTCGGACACTTTGAGGATCTATAATTTAATTTGAGAATTTTCATCTATTAGCGCTTTTTCAAGGATTCGGGCGTTACCCAAAAGGGTCGGGCTATTCGCTACAATCTTTTTGTTCGTGCCTCACAAAAAGGCTTCCTCCCGGTAGGGGCAGGCAGGTCCATTTTTATCCCTAACGCAAAAACCTGAAAGTATTAGTATATTTTTGTTTTCGACACTTGGCGGATATTTAGTTTAATTTGAGATTTTCATTAATCAGAGCTATCTTTTAAGGATTCGGGCGTTACCCAAAAGGGTCGGGCTATTCGCTACAATCTTTTTGCTTGTGCCTCACAAAAAGGCTTCCTCCCGGTAGGGGCAGGCAGGTCCACTTTTATCCCTAACGCAAAAACCTGAGAGTATTAGTATATTTTTGTTTTGGACACTTGGCAGCTATTTAGTCTCTGCACGAAAACCCACAACCGCTTGACAATCAAATCTTAACTGTTGAAAACTTACTTGAATCTTTAGTGATTTCGCAATGTTAATTGGGCTAAAATCACGAAATTGTGTACTATAAGGCGTTTAGGTTCG
>JBDNGW010000505.1:0-2548 GCA_041689735.1 Leeuwenhoekiella sp.
ACATTTTCTATTTCAGAATGGTCAGCGCTTTCTTCAGTTGAATTTTTCCCTCCGGAAACCTCTTTTTCTTTTTCCGAAGTTTTCTTTTTTACTGATTTTTCTCCATCAGAATTTGATTTATCCACTTCTAAAGCCGATTCTCCCTTATTTTCAGTGGTTTTATCCGCTTCAAAAGCATTTTCATTTTCAACATTCTCAGTCTTTTCTGCTGAATTTTCCCCATTGGAAACCTCTTTTTCTTCTTCCGAAGTTTTCTTTTCTACTGATTTTTCTCCCTCAGAATCTGATTTATCCACTTCCAAAGCCAATTCTCCCTTATTTTCGCTAGTTTTCTCCCTTTCGGAAGTATTTTCCTTTTTCGTATTATCAGCGTTTTCCGTAGAAGATTTTTCAGCCATTTTTGTGGTTTCTGAGTCTGTTTTTGATCGTTTTTCAACCGTTTTCCCACCAGCCAAATCTACTTTTTCTGATTCCGATTTATCGTCTTTCAGAGGCATTTTCTTTTGATTCTCGGTAGTTTTCACCATTTTGGGTGCGTTTTCTTTTGCTGAATGATCCATGTTAACTTCAGGATTTTCTCCTTCTGAAACCGTAATTTTATCTTCCGAAGAGCCTTCTTTTAAAGATAGCGCTCCTTCTCCCTTAGAAGTTGACTTTTCACTCTTTTCCGCCGATTTCCCTACTTTACCAACCGATTTTTTCGGAGTTTCGGCTTTTCCTTCCTCCGTTTTTGCATTTTTTACGCTTTTACCTGATCTCCCACCGGTAGTTGGGACATCGTCCTTAATTCCATTAATATTTTCTGTAGCCATTTTAATTTCATGGTTTTCGGTGGCAGATTCTACTTGTTCATCAAGCTTTTCCGCATTTGAGGCCTGCTTTTTATTAGCTTCTTTAACTATCGCTTTTTCAACCAGATCTTCGTTTTCCTGTGCTTTCTTGCTACCTTTTTGCTCATCGGCCATGGTCATTCTTTTTTATATACATTGCTCTAGGTGTTAAAGATACTATTAACTGCTTAAATAGCAAACGGGCTAGGCTCTTGATAGTCCATTAGTTCCAGATTTTCCACGCGGCCTCTGCCTGTAATTCTAGCATACCAAGGCCATTAATGGTTTTAGCCCCCTGTTCTTTTCCGTTTTTGAGAAAACGCGTTTCTGCCGGATTGTATACGAGATCAAAGAGCAAATGATCTGGTGTGAGCAGCCGGTAGGAAAGGGCGGGAGCCTGATCTACGTTGGGATGCGTACCCAGCGGTGAGCAGTTGATAATAAGCAGGTGTTTAGAGAGCAGTGCGGCATTGAGCTGCTTGTAGTCCAACTGTTCTTTGGTCGGGGTACGCGAGACAAAAGTGTAATCTATGTCCTTAAGTTCAAGCGCATAGGCGATCGCTTTTGAGGCGCCTCCCGTGCCCAGGATCAAAGCTTTGGTGTGTTTTTTTGTCAAGTAAGGCTCAATGCTTTTTTGAAAACCGATGTAATCTGTATTGTAGCCTTTAAGCCTGCCGTCGCCCAGTCGTTTTATAGTGTTCACGGCACCTATGGACTGTGCATGTTTATTAAGGTCCTGCAATAAGGGCATGATCTGCTCTTTGTAGGGAATGGTGACACTAAAACCGCGCACGTCTTTCTGCGAGGTTAAAATTGCCTTGACCTCGTCTAGGTCATTGCAGTCAAAATTTGTATAACTGGCATCCAAATGCTCACTTTTGAATTTTTCTGTGAAATAAGCTTTGGAAAAGGAATAATCAATATTCTTTCCTATCAATCCGTATTTGTCCATCATGTTTGTTTTTTTCGCCATACTTGCCCAATGCAAAAACAATGAGCACGCCAAGAATGATAAATCCCAGCGCAGCGCTATTATCCACCGAAAATTCGGATGGCCAGTAGCGGTCATAATTCTGTAATATGGGGTCGCCCACACGATCCAGTATTAAGTTCCCATCTGTTGTTTGTTCATAAATAAATTCTTTCCATGGCCACACCACGCCCAGTGAACCCGTAATAAAACCAATGATCAGCGCATTGGTCTCGTTTTTAAAATTCTTAAGAAGGTAACCCAAAAAGTTGGATAAAGTGACCAGCCCAACAACGGAACCCAGTGTAAAAAAAACAAGAACTTGAAGCAGGCGCATGTGCGTAGCGCTTTGCGTAAACGAAAAATCCCACTGCGCTATGCTGAAAATCGTATCGTAGAGCGCATTGACCGAATCTACCAGAAGCAGTACATAATTACCCATAAGAATAAGGATAAAAGAACCCGAAAGCCCGGGAAGCGTCATGCCTGAAACGCCCACTATTCCGCAGAAAAATACAAAAAACAGGTTGTCGTTTTGCTTGGCCGGTTCCAATAAACTGATGCCCACACCGGCAATCACACCTAGAAATATGATCGTGATATTTTTGCGCGTCCAATCGTCAAAATCTTTTACTATATAATAAATACTGCCTATGATCATCCCAAAAAAGGCACTCCACACATATAATGGGTACGATTCTATAGCCAGATCAAGTAATTTGGAAACACTGAAATAACTGATGACCAT
>JBDNGW010000506.1:0-5672 GCA_041689735.1 Leeuwenhoekiella sp.
AAATAGAGGGCTTGTAATTGAAAATATATAAAATTTTAATCACATTTTGTGTAAATTTTACTGTTATATACTCAATATTATACTTGTTTATCGGTTTAAAAGCGCCATTTACATAATTTTGTTATAATTTATTTGTAGTAAAAATTGGTCGAAAAAGGATGATTATGGGCCTATTTTACTGTTTTTGCCTCTAACAATTGTATTTGACTCTGCAATCTTTCCCTCACAATATTCATCATACGTTTATTCAATGCAGAAGAATTGTTGACATAAATTTCATATTCAACCAAGGTAAACTGGCCAATAAGAATTCCTTTTATATTATTTCTAAACTTTATGTCCTTCTGAATGGCATTTTCAATATAATTGAGCCGTTTTTCAATGGAAATGGTATAAAAGATATTTTTGTGCTTTGTAATATAATTTCTAAATATAGCAAGGAGCAGGTCATTCTGTAATTTAGCTACTGGTCTCAACGTTTCATTTTGAAAGTGCTCCTCGGTACTCATTTGAGAATTTACTTTGGCCCCTGCAATTGTAGACCGTAAAGCGAGCAGGTCGCTATCTCGTATAGACATGTTTTAGGTTTTTATAAATATACTGTATTGAGGGCTTTCGCCAAAAAAGTGCGTGTTAATTTTGAGATACTTCTATGAATTGTCGTTAAAATGCTCTTAAGATCAATAAACCTTTACTGCTGGGTTTATAACTTTAGGGCTACTTGAAGAATCCAATTTGGAGCGTTAGCCTGTCCATTTTTTCCTGCTACATCGCTTACTCTCGCGCCTTGGCAAGCAAGTCGTCAAAATACTTAGTTAGCAGTGCTAAATTCCGTTTTTTGATGCCGCGTTTCTGATAAAAATCGGGGATTATCACTCCAAACTGGATTAATAAAATACTCTTAAATAAAATAGTTTACAACATGATAAAATCAATAAATCCTTACAATCAGCAAGAAGTATTCAACATAGAAGAACTGACTGAAAAACAGGTTAATGAAGCCATTGAGCGTGCTGATGAGCGCTTTAAATCCTGGCGGAAAACCTCTTTCGCAGAGCGGAAAAAACTTATGTTCGCCGCAGCAGAAGAATTAAAGAAAAATAAGCAGGAATATGCCGAGACGATGACCAGTGAAATGGGAAAACCCATAAAACAGGCGATAGCAGAAATCGAAAAATGTGCCTGGGTTTGCGAATATTATGCTGAAAACGCCGAAAAACAGCTCCGTAACCGTGAGATCGAGACGGATGCTGTAAAAAGCTATGTCAGTTATGAACCTATAGGCGTAGTTCTTGCCGTTATGCCATGGAATTATCCCTACTGGCAGGTATTTCGATTTGCCGCACCAGCACTTATGGCCGGTAACATCGGTATTCTCAAGCACGCCAGCAACGTGATGCAGTGTGGTGAAAAGATTCAGCAGATCTTTGAACGCGCCGGTTTTCCGAAAGATTGCTTTCAGCATATACCTGTGGGCAGCGGAAAAATAGAGGGCATTCTTCGGAATAAAAAAATAAAAGCAGTGACCCTTACAGGAAGTAAACCTGCCGGAAGCGCTGTTGCCAGTGTTGCCGGTGAGGAAATCAAAAAATCGGTGCTTGAGTTGGGCGGGAGCAATGCACTGGTTGTTTTTGCCGATTGTAACCTGGAAGAAACCGTAAAAACCTGCGTGCAGGCCAGATTTCAGAATACCGGTCAGAGCTGTATTGCTGGAAAACGCCTATTACTTGAGGAAAGTATTGCGACTGCATTTACCCAGAAATTTGTAGAAGCGGTAGAAGCGCTGCAAAGTGGCGATCCTATGGATGAAAATACTTTTATAGGAACGATGGCACGCGAAGATCTGGCTGAGGATCTTGAAAAACAACTTCATAGTTCGGTAAAAGAGGGGGCGAAAATCCTTACCGGTGGTAACCGCGATAAAACTTATTTTGAACCTACGGTGGTAGATAATGTGACCAGCACGATGCTTTTATTTAAAGAAGAAACCTTTGGGCCGGTCATTGGAATAACACGATTTAAAACCGACGAAGAAGCAGTGGACTTGGTCAATCAATCTATTTTTGGCCTGGGAGTTTCCATTTTTACGGAAGATCGGAAAAGGGCTGAAAATCTCGCGCCACTGTTTGATGACGGCGCCGTTTTTGTCAACGAACTGGTAAAAAGTGATCCGCGTTTGCCTTTTGGCGGCACCAAAATTTCTGGCTACGGCCGCGAACTTTCAAGCGACGGGATTCAGGAATTTGTAAATAGAAAAACGGTTTATTTCAATTCCTATTAAATTCAGTTTCAAACCTGAGTTAATATCCTATAATTAGATAATGCAAGGCGTCATTTCGAGTGATTTTTGTAAAAAATCGGCGCCGAAAGTTTTCGGGAGAAAGGACTTTACTAATTGAAGAATATAACTGCTGTCCTGCCTAAAGGGTTCTGCACGTGTCCTTTTCCAAAGCTTTTTTGCCTTTGGAAAAGTTGACTCTGGTTTAAGTCGTCTGTTAAGGCCGTAAGATTTGAACTGGTTTTTTTATTTTTACATCACATTTCAAATTATTGACTTTTAATACGTTAAGAAATTAAGTCATTAATAGTGATTTTGAAATAAATCATATAGAGAAAGAACTTTTCAGTTGTAATTAGGATTTTCAACCTGCATTTGCCGACAGGCAGGATAACACGTTTTTCGAAGATCAAATTTAGGTTACAAGTATTTGTAATTGTATTGCTAAAGAATCATTTAAACACATTATAGGACGTATTGGACAACTTCAGATGTAAAAATTCTTTTTTGATTTATTATTTTACGTTATAATTTCAAAAAAAAAATCTTAAAAACTTCAAAAGCCCCGATTTTAGACCTAAAATCGGGGCTTTGCCTTATAAAAATGGGTCATTTTTAATCGTCTCCCAACGGAAATTCAAATACTTTACCGTCTATTTCTGGGTTTATAAGTATACTCTTTATTTGAATTACCGTACTGTCCTGTTTTATGGTAAATGGAAAAGAGAGGCCTTGAACATCCTGATAATCACTCAACCGAAAAGTGGACGGTTCCCCATTGGGCATTATTCCTTCAATCTTTACGGGATTGTAATTTTGCGTGTCAAAGTAATAATAGCTTATGTCCTCTACACTTTTTCCATTTATTGTCAATGGTTCTTTGACCAGCTTTATTTTAAACGTTTGTACACTATCTACAGTTATAATCCCTTCATATTCCAGCTGGTAGTAGTTTTTTTCGTAATTGAGAATGGGAGAGGGAAAATCGTTTGTGCTCAATCTGACATTATCGGTAACCTCTTGACTTCCCAGTAGTGGCGTCATTGTGGTGAGATCAGTTGTCCAGTACGTGCTTCCGTCAAAGGCGAGCTGTGCAAAACGCCTGCCCGCAAAATCAACAAGTATTGCCTGCTTCCCAGTATCCGTATTGTAAAGTGTTATGGGCAAATTCACGCCACCCTCCAGCACAGTGGCTTGCATTTTTGTGCCCTTGATAGTGTCCCAAGTAGCCCTGCCGCCACTTTTTTCTATATATTTTTCTACAACGTCATTTGCCGCTTGTGCTTGTACGCCACAAAGTGGAAGTAGTATTGTAAAAAGGAAAAAGAATACTTGTTTCATGTATTTTGAGTTTCTTAAGTAACGGTTTGTAAAGGATTAATTGCGTGGTTGAGCAACTAATAGAGCAAATAAAATTAAATAGAAAATGCGAGTATTCTTATAATGTTTGCACAACCTCTTAATTTATAATGTTTTAGCTTCGTTAATCTTTTGTAATCCTAAATAGGTAATAAGCACTCCGGTTATAAATATACTCCAATAGGTAAAATTAAATTCAAGTCCATACATTTTTTGATAAATCGTTTTGCCATATATATCCAATAAAAGTGCTAAAAAATTATAGCTGAAATGGAAAATTATAGAATAAATAATCTTATTAGTTTTGTAATATATAATGCAGGTGACTAACCCAAATATAAAAGCAGGGATCAAATTCTCATAGGCCGGTAAATGGGGCAATGCGAAAAGACTGCTTGATACTACCATTGCTGTAATTAAAGAATAATTTTTCAATAATCGTTTGAAAATATACCTTCGGAAAAGTAATTCTTCTAAGATTGGAGCAATTAAAAGTGCTCCAAAATGAGTGTATATAAGATTTGAATCTATCCCTGTGAAAATATAATAATTTGGATTGAACTCAGCATTTAAATAATAATCGAATATTTCACTCGAATCAAGAAAAGGCCGGGTTAGTAATTTTAATCCTAATGCAGTTAAACACAGAAATAGGATTATTCTGAAATTAATTTTTATATTCTCGTGTCTTATAATGAAAGTCAATTTTGGTTTACAAAAGAAATGGAGTACAGTAAAATATGATATTAATGTAGAAAAAATTATTGTAATTCCGTAATGAGATCTAAAATCCTCACTGGTACTGATTATATCAAATAACAATGCAAATCCAATTTGTGCAAATAAAAACACTAAAATTAGAATGACAGTTAATGAAATCGATTTGAGTATGGTCATTTTTGATAACAGCTACCTATTTAATAATTTTATTTAAGCAAGCTTACCTAAAATTTATTAGATTATATAGAAATCCTAACTCTTTAAAAAATTTAGCCAGAATAACAAAGCGTTTACATTCTGTATTTTGACATTTGAAATTGGGCTTATTGTTATTTTAAGAGTTTTATTGACACTTGGAGTTGCTACCTTTCTACACAAATTCAATAAACAATAACCAGAAAGAATAGAATGTTTTGCGCGCCATAGAACTGTTATTGCGTACAGTTAATTGGCATGACCATATATTTTGCACAAACACGTCAACATGAAATTTGGAATAGTAGGTGTTCCTTCTCCGTTAGATTTTAGCCTTCCGCAAAATCATCCTGACACGTAAAAAATTTTTCAAAAGCTCTAAACCCCTATAGATTTGAATTTATTGTTGGTTGTCCCAATTGGATAAAAAAGATCTTAAGAATTATCATCCCCGCAGAATTATGGAGGAACTGCGCTTCTATATTTCACAATTCAATTCCATAGCATTGAATGCTCTTTTTTATTGGCTATTTCCCAAAGATCGATTGGAGATTTGGCGCAATAAAACGCCGGAAAATTTTAAGTTTTTTCCAAAAATAAACCGTACCCTAAGTCATATTCCGCCTTAAGGACAATAAACCGTTCTTTGAGGAAAATATTGACCACGCAGTCCTTCCGAAAGAAAAACTGGGCACCGTTTTTTTTACAGATTCAGAACAATTTTCAGCCAAAAGATTGTATAGCGTAGAAGAATTTGTGCAAAATTGGCCGAAAGATCATCCACTTGCCATAGAATTTAGACCTACAGACTAGTTTAATAGTACCGAAATTTCAAAAAAAAATTATACATTGTTGAAAGATAATAGCATAACAGCGTTTTTATAGACACTGTGGGCCGTCGCTATATATTTATATGCATTTCAATAATGGGGATGTTTTTATATATTTTGTGTGCGCTAACCAACTCAGTGATTACGATAGGATCTGTTCAGAAATAAAGTGACCGAATTATAGGCAGTTATTTTGTTCATCAACAAGGCGAAAAACGCAGACATAGCCGTAGCTATGGCGAGTATTTTCAACGCAGTTGCTGGGCAAAAGAACCCATAGAAATGGGCAG
>JBDNGW010000507.1:0-3241 GCA_041689735.1 Leeuwenhoekiella sp.
GCTAATTTAGATTTTAGTTCTTCAACTAAATTTCAGCGTATAACCACCCTCCCGATAATTATCGGGATCAGCAGAGCTGAAATTTTCCCCTCCTTTTAAAGGAGGGGAGCGTAGAGCGTGTTTACTGGTTGTTTTGGTAGTGTGAGATATGGGGATTAAAAATCGTATCTTTTTTGGTTGCGGAATTAATGTTTCAAATGGGAAATTGTGAAAGTCTTAAATTGTTGAATCGTTTAATCGGGGAATTGTTTATTGCTAATTGCTAATTGCTAACTGTTTATTGTCACCGTCAAATCCTCTCCATTTTTCTCCACATTGGCGAGCTCTTGATTGGTTAGGCCTTTAATGCCTTTATCCCACTTTTTATTGCTGAGTCCGCTTTGTTCTTTAAGTTCTTTCAGCAAAAGGCTTTTTTCCTTTTTAAGGATGGTATAAATGGCTTTTTCGGCCTCATTGAGATCTAGCGGTTTTTTCTCTGGTTTCATCTGTGGGAAGAACAACACTTCTTGAATGGAAGCATTATCGGTCATGAGCATAACCAGACGGTCAATGCCGATACCAATTCCCGAAGTGGGCGGCATGCCATATTCCAGCGCACGAAGGAAATCCTGATCAATGAACATGGCCTCGTCGTCGCCTTTTTCGCTCAGCGCCAGTTGATCTTCGAACCGAGCGCGCTGCTCTATAGGATCGTTAAGCTCAGAATAGGCATTTGCTACTTCCTTGCCGTTTATCATGAGCTCAAAACGTTCGGTGAGCGCGGGATTTGTACGGTGCTCCTTAGTCAACGGGCTCATTTCCTTGGGGTAATCAATAATAAAGGTAGGCTGCTTGTAATGGTGCTCGCACTTTTCGCCAAAAATCTCATCGATGAGTTTGCCTACTCCCATGGTCTCGTCGACTTCAAGATCAAGGTCTTTTGCGATTGCTCGAATTTCCTCTTCCGTTTTACCGGCAACTTCGTGACCGGTGTGTGTTTTTATCGCTTCAAGAATGGGAACTCGCGGATAAGGAGCTTTAAATTCGATTTCCTGCGCTCCCACTTTAATTTTACTGCCTCCTGTAGCGTTAATGGCCACTTTTTCCAGCAATTCTTCTGTGGTATCCATCATCCAGTTATAGTCTTTATAGGCTACGTAGAGTTCCATCACCGTAAATTCGGGATTGTGGGTTCGATCCATCCCTTCGTTGCGGAAGTCCTTTGAAAATTCATAAACGCCATCAAAACCGCCCACAATTAGTCTTTTCAAATAAAGCTCATTGGCAACGCGCAAATACAAGGGCATATCCAATGCGTTGTGATGTGTCATAAAAGGTCTTGCGGCCGCGCCTCCGGGAATGGGTTGCAGAATGGGCGTTTCCACCTCCAGATAGCCCCGGTCGTTAAAGAACTGCCGAATGGTACTGGTGATTTTGGTGCGTTTAATGAAGGTATCGCGCACTTTTCGGTTTACGATAAGATCTACGTAACGCTGGCGGTAGCGTTGCTCAGGATCTGAAAAAGCATCATAGGTTTTGCCTTCGGCATCGGTACGCGGCTGGGGCAGCGGCCGCAATGACTTGCACAAGATCTGAAAATCCTTGACCATTACCGTTTTTTCACCAACTTGCGTAGTAAATAATTCGCCGGTAATCCCTATTATATCGCCTATATCAAGCAGTTTTTTATACACCTCATTGTAGAGCGTTTTGTCTTCACCGTTACAAATTTCATCACGGTTGAAATAAACCTGTATGCGTCCGTCACTGTCCTGTAGTTCAGCAAAAGACGCCTTGCCCTGAATGCGGCGGGTCATAAGGCGACCAGCAATCACCACTTTTTCACCTTCTTTATATTCCTCTTTGATCTTTTTTGAGGTATGGGTAAATTTAAATTCTTCCGCAGGATACGGGTTGATGTCTATTTTGCGCAGCGCCGCGAGTTTCTCACGCCTTACGATTTCTTGTTCTGAAAGTTGCATCTCTACTTGATTTTAACCGCAAATATAAGGACTAGCAAACAAACATCAGTATAAAGTAGCGTAGGGCTTGCTTGTTTAATTAATATCGCTTTTTCGGTCTTTTTGACCAATTTACAGTGATTTTGACAAGTTTTGTTCGGGTTATGCTATTTATGGCGTATTCCTTCCATAAATCGTAATTTTACATATGGTCAAAACAATCGAAATACGCGATCTGGGTTTAAGGGATTACAAGGAAACCTGGGATTATCAAGAGCAGCTTTTTAAGCAAATCCTTGATCTGAAAATCAGCAACAGAAGGCAAGAAAAAAATGAGGAAACGCCAAATTACTTTGTTTTAGTCGAACATCCGCACGTATATACTTTAGGTAAAAGTGGAAATTTTCAGAACCTTTTATGCAGTGAAGAAGAATTGAAGCAGAAGGGTGCTAAATTCTATAAAATTAATAGGGGCGGGGATATTACGTATCACGGGCCTGGTCAGATCGTGGGTTATCCCATTCTGGATCTCGAAAACTTCTTTACAGACATTCACAAATACCTTCGTTTTCTGGAAGAAATGGTCATTCTCACACTTGCGAATTATGAAGTGGACGCTGGTCGTTCTCCCGGTGAGACCGGTGTATGGATTGATGTGGGAACGCCTTACGCGCGTAAGATATGTGCAATGGGCGTACGTGCCAGCAGGTGGGTGACCATGCACGGATTTGCATTTAACGTAAATGCCGATCTCAATTATTTTGACCATATTGTTCCCTGTGGAATTAAAGGGAAGGCGGTAACTTCCTTAAATGTGGAACTTGGGGTGAAAAATATACCCCTAAACGAAGTCAAAGTAAAACTGCTCAAGCACTTTCAAAAGCTTTTTGAAGCTGAATTTGTATCTGAAAATACCTCAAAAATATGACGACTTTAGTCTGATAACAGATCATTTTACAAGGTTTTGGCAATAATCCTTCCGAAAAATCAATTTATATAACTGTTTTTAAGCCCATTAAAATCGTTTTTATTTAACAAAAAAATGATCTATAAAAATCAGAATTTAGTTTCTGAGGTGTTTTTCTGTAGTTTTTTTATTTTTTCTCTCAAAGAAGTTTTCCAATGTAGAAAAGTTTTTACGTGATTTCAGTTCTAATTTAGTATTCATGCGAATCAAGAGTTGAATATTAGTGTTATAAAAGCAGCTGCCAATCTTCCATAAACATGTAGGTTCAGACCTTTTGTCGACCTTACCTTACTGGCTTTCTGTATATCGGATTTTTCAATGATCCAACTAAACA
>JBDNGW010000508.1:0-9155 GCA_041689735.1 Leeuwenhoekiella sp.
CCCGAGTCACTTACCGATAAACTGGAGCGTAAATTTAATAAGACAGTCGTGATTCTTAACGACGCAAAAAGTGCTTGCCTGGCAGAATTTCGCTTTGGCCTTGCCAAATATAAAAAAGACGCGCTTGTAATCTCTATGGATTGGGGCATAGGCATGGGAATCATCATGGGCGGAAAAATGCAGGATGGGACGTCTGGTTTTGCAGGCGAGTTTGGACATATTCCCTTTGTAGATGAAGGTCTATTGTGCCACTGCGGCAAACGTGGCTGTCTGGAAACCGAAGCTTCTGGTCTGGCGCTGGTAAGAAAGACAAAAGCCGGTCTGGACAATGGGCAAACTTCCATTTTAAACGCGCTTGCTCCAAAAGATTTTGAAAAAATGGACCCTTCAATGGTAATAGACGCGGCCAATAAAGGTGACCAATTTGCCATTAATATGCTTTCTGAATTAGGCATTGACCTGGGAAAGGGCATCGCGATATTGATTCAATTGTTCAATCCCGAACTTATCATCTTAAATGGAAAAATAGCCGAGGCCAAACAGTTTATCACCACGCCAATACAACAGTCCATGAATACCTATTGCATGATGCAGCTTAAACAAAAAACGACTATTGCACTGTCTGACTTAGGACCAAATTCTAATCTTTATGGTGCCACGATCGCGGTAATGGAAAGCATTTTTAAAAACCATATACTGCTCGTTAAAAATCAAATTAGCTAATACAACCAAAGAATACCCATTATGGCAAGATTAAATTTTTTAGAAGAAACCCGTTTTGAAAAATTGGCGGTACGCGTTTATAAAGATGAGGATACCGCTTCACAGGAAGTGGCCCGGCGCATTGCGGCAATCATAAAAAACAAACAGGATAAAAATAAGCCGGCCGTTCTGGGCCTTGCGACGGGCGCAACGCCGGTCGATGTTTACAATGAGCTTGTACGCATGCACCGAGAGGAGAATCTTAGCTTTAAAAATGTAATTACCTTTAACCTGGACGAGTATTATCCCATGCAGCCCGATGCCAAGCAGAGCTACGTGCGTTTTATGGACGAAAACCTTTTTAATCACATAGACATTAAAAGGGAAAATATTCATGTTCCCGATGGTATCCTTGAGAAAGAAGATATTGCTTCTTACTGCCTGCGCTACGAGCAGAAAATCGCTGCTGTGGGCGGGTTGGATCTGCAGGTTTTGGGAATTGGTAGAACAGGTCACATCGGTTTTAACGAGCCGGGATCAGCGCCCAACTCTGGGACGAGACTCGTCACGCTAGATGATCTTACCCGTCGTGACGCGTCGCGCGATTTTGGCGGAAAAGAAAATGTACCTACCAAAGCCATAACCATGGGAATAGGCACCATTTTTAAGGCACGCGAGATCATTCTTATGGCATGGAGCAAGAAAAAGGCATCTATTGTCAAAAAAGCGGTGGAAGGAGAAATTTCGGCCAGTGTACCGGCGACCTATCTACAACTTTCAGATAGTGTGGAATTTATCCTTGATCAAGATGCCGCATCAGAATTGACGCGCTTTAAATTGCCGTGGTTGGTCAAAGATTGTATCTGGGAAGAACGCTTGGTTAAGAAAGCGGTCATCTGGTTGTCAAACACACTCAATAAATCAATTCTTAAACTTACCGAAGAAGATTACAACGCACACGGTATGGCACAACTGGCCACCGAAAAAGGACCGGTTTATGACATAAATATCCATGTTTTTAATCTTTTACAGCACACAATTACCGGCTGGCCGGGGGGCAAGCCCTATGCAGATGACTTTCAGCGACCAGAACGTGCCGAGCCTGCTAAAAAGCGCTCACTAATATTCAGTCCGCATCCCGATGATGACGTGATTTCCATGGGCGGTACTTTTATACGGCTTGTAGATCAAGGGCATGATGTGCATGTGGCGTATCAAACATCGGGCAATACCGCAGTGTGGGACACCGATGTAATTCGATATATGGAATTTGCGATCGACTTTAAAAAAAGTATGGGCGAAGATGCGCAGAAGCTCACTGCTATTTATGAGAACATGCGCGCGTTTATCAAAAATAAGCAGCCCAACGATATTGACCTGAAGGAAATACAGCAGGTCAAAGGTTTTATACGGAAAACGGAGGCCATTGCGGGAGCGCGCTATGCTGGTCTTCAGGATAAAAACATCCATTTTATGGCGCTTCCATTTTATGAAACCGGAAAAAGGATAAAAAGTCCGGTGACCGAAAAAGACGTGGAACTTACCATAGACCTGCTTCAGGAAATAAAACCACAGCAAATTTTCGCCGCGGGCGATTTTGCAGATCCACATGGTACGCACGTGGTTTGTTTCCGGATTATCATGGAAGCCCTGGAACGCCTTAGAAAGACAGAATCGTGGACCAAAGATTGCTGGTTATGGATGTACCGCGGCGCTTGGCAGGAATTTGAAGAGTATGAGATCGAAATGGCCGTACCGCTTTCCCCACAGGAAGTGGAGCAGAAAAAACACGCTATTTTTCAGCATCAATCACAAAAAGACCGGCCCGTATTCCCTGGGGATGATGAACGTGAATTCTGGGTGCGTGCCCAGGAACGCAACCGGGAAACGGCAATGAACTATAACCGACTTGGACTGGCAGATTATGAAGCCATGGAAGCTTTTGTACGCTGGAAATTTGAAGATGAACCCAGCGCGTAACTTTTAATTTCCCCTATGAAATCAAGTTTTTCGGAAATAATTGGTTTAAAACCGTTAATAATTGGCTTTGTATGCTGTTTATTGGCCGCTTGTGGAAATCCGTATAGTAAAACCAACCGTCTGTATAAAAAACAGGCCAAGCGCTACGCGGAACAACTGCGGCCTTTGCCGCCCAATGAATCGTTAGACACTACCCTTACGTATGGCGATTATGCGGTGGGAACGACCAATTTCAACCTCCGCAAGCCAGATTATGTGGTCATTCACCACACCGCCCAGGATTCATTGACTCAAACGTTGCGCACTTTTACCTTGCCGCGTACAGAGGTGAGTGCACATTATGTAATAGGTAACAATGGCAAAATCTATCACATGCTAAACGATTATTACCGCGCCTGGCACGGTGGCGTGGGCCAGTGGGGTAATAATACAGACCTCAACTCCTCCTCTATAGGTATCGAACTTGACAATAACGGTTATGCCGTTTTTTCTGACGCCCAGATCAAAAGTCTGCTGGCCCTTCTTAAAGATCTCAAGGAAAAATACAAGATCCCGGCGATGAACTTTATTGGGCATTCTGATATTGCGCCTTCGCGAAAAGTGGATCCGAACGCTAATTTCCCCTGGGAAAAGTTGGCTGAGGAAGGCTACGGACTTTGGTATGATCCACAGGTTGTAGACAGTTTACAATTTACCGCCACACCTTATGCTCCAGAAATAAAGCAATTTTTAGAAGACTATGAAATACGGGGTTTTGAGCCTCAGCTTCCATTTTTGGATCGTTTGATGTTTCCGCAGATTATTCCGGCGGATTTTAATTATATGGAAGCTTTAAAAATCATAGGCTACGATATTTCAAAACCCATTTCGGCAATACAAGCTTTTGAGTTACATTTTATTCAGAAAAACATTAACGGGGTGCTTGACCATCACGATCTTAAGGTACTTTATAATTTGTATAGAAAGTATTTATAGCATCTATTCCCCAACCTCGAACCCATCAAAAACACCACTTTGATAATCCACATCCCAGTCTATCTCGGGAGTTTTAAAATAATGAATGTTTAGATTGCTTAATCGTGAACCCTGTTTGCCCAATCTAAGGCTAAAATCGGTAAAGTCCCGGCTATTTTTAGGGCTCCAGCCCACTTCGGCAACCGCAAGAAGTCGCGGCCAAAAACGATTGTCCGCTTCGGCGGAAGTATTTACTTTTTCTGTCCATAGCGCTGCTTCCACGCCCATCATGCGCTCGTCGCCTTCATTGAACATATATACATCCTCCAGGGAAACGCCGTCTGCTTTGCACCAGTTATTGGTGTTTTCCTGTCCGGGCACATTGGCATGATCCAGATAAAAACTGGAACAGATGGACTCAATATATTTTAGGGTTACGACGCCTTCCGTTTTTCCGTTCCACCGCTGGCTGATCATTGAAGTATCTACTTCGGCTTTGGTCACTTCCTCCCAACCAATGGTCGTTTTGCCATATTTCCTAACAATGGAATCTGCCTTTACGACAAACTCCTCATAACGCGGATCTTCAATCTCATCTCCGCCCATGTGGATCCACGGCCCAGTGGTAATTCTGGCAAGTTCGCCGATAACCTCGGACACAAAATCATAGATTTTTGGATCGGTAGTGCAAAATTTGCTCCAGCCCACTTCATAACCGTGATAGAGTTCTGGCGGCGTGGCGCGTTTTGGACTTAGATTTTCAAACTCCTCACAGTTCAATTCGGGATACGCCATAAGACCGGCATACATGTGGCCGGGCATATCGATTTCTGGAATAATGATAATATTGCGGGCTGTGGCATACGATTGAAGCTCTTTATAATCGTCTTGTGTCAAATAACCGGCGCGGCCATTAATAACTGCACCTTTGCTGCCTAGTTCGGTAAGTTTGGGTTTGCTTTTGATTTCAATCCTCCAGCCCTGATCGTCGGTAAGGTGCAGGTGCAGGCGGTTCATTTTATAAAGCGCCATACGGTCTATATGTTTTTTTATGTATTCTGGGCCAAAGAAACTACGGGCCACATCAAGCATGGAACCACGCCAGCCATAGCGTGGTATATCTTCAATTTTAACCATTTTTAGGTGAATTTCGCCTGCTATTTGCTGTTTTTCTATCGCCGCTGGAAACATCTGCCGTAAGGTCTGAATCCCATAAAAAAGTCCGGATTCAGTAGCAGATTCTATGTGTACGCCCTTGTCATCGATATTCAGCCTATAGCCTTCTTCTCCCAGCGCACTTTTCCATTCATTATCAATTTTCAATGAAAAACCTTCACAATTTCCGTCTTGCGAAAGTTGGGTTTCCGTATCCGTATTAGCCAATAATTTCTGTAGCCAAGGCACCATTTTTTCCGCGGAAGCGTTATAACAAATCGTGGTTTCCTGTGGAAGCGTGTAATATTCCCCTTGCCAAGAAATGTTTGCTGGTTGCGGTATAATGGACGGTTTTTCGTTTTGCTGCTGCGCTGAAAGCACAAAGATGCTCAGAAAAATAAAAGCAGATGCTAATAATGTATTCCTCAATTTCATAAATGAAAAGTTTAAAAGTCTGCCTAAAGTTACTGTTTTAAACCTTATGGGAACTGGAGCATTTTAAAATTAAGATTTCATCGCTGAGCCGCTTTTCAAAAGGATGGTTATCTTTACCCAAAATCTGTAGGTGATACGTCCTTTTATAATTTTACTGCACTTTTTCGCGATTGTTCTGGCCTATGGCCAAAACGACCAATTGGCGCGCAATTATCTGGAACAGGGACAGTATGAAAAAGCAGCTGCTACCTATGAAACCCTGCTCGAAAACCAGCCAAATTACCCCATGTACGCAGAAGGCGCGGTAGAAGCGTATCAGCAATTAGAAGCATATGACAAAGCTTCGCAATTGCTGATAAACGCCCTTAAAACGGGCCGACCCATGCCCCATTTGCAGGTTGAACTGGGCTACAATTACCAACTTCAGCAAAAAAAAGAAAAAGCCGACAGTCTCTACCATCAGGCTATTGCCGCAGTACAACAAAATCCCTCTTACGCCTATACGGTGGGGCGTGCTTTTGAGAGCCACACCCTTTTAGACCAGGCCGTTGCCGCATACAAAACCGCGATGAGCGGTGAAGGCAACATGCTTTTTGAAGTGCAATTGGCACGTATTTACGGCGAGCAGGGCAATATTCCGCTCATGCTCGATACTTATATTGACCTTATCACGCGGGACGAAAAATTTTATGGTTCCGCGCAGCGTAATTTTGCCCAGTTCATAACCGAAGATCCTGAGAACGAGGCCAACCAGATCTTTAAAACATTGCTTATCAAGCGCTCTCAAAAAGAACCTAATCTGCTTTATAATCGTTTGTTGAGTTGGCTGTTTATTCAGCAGAAAGAGTATAACAAATCCTTTGCCCAAGAACGCGCCATTTACAAGCGCACCGATGGCGATATGCAGGGCGTGATCAACCTAGCCTCCATTACATTGGACGTCGAGGAACCCGAAATTACAAAAGAAATTTTAGAATTTATTATCGACGAAACCACAAATACTGGCATTAAGCTTTCCGCCCAGCAAAAACTGCTTGAAGTACGTGTAAATGAGGCAAAACCAGCCGATTTTTCCTCAATAAAGGACGATTATGAGCAATTGATGACCGAAAATGGCAAGTCTGCACAAACCTTGAGCCTGCAAGTTGACTATGCACATTTTTTGGGTTTTCAGATAGATAAAAAAGACGAAGCGGCAACTTTTTTAAAGGAAACGCTAAAGCTTCCGCTATCCCGTTTTCAAGAAGCTCGAGCCAAGATGGAACTCGCCGATCTGCTGGTGCTGGAGGAAAAATTTGGTTCGGCGCTTATTTATTACACCCAGATCCAGAAAAAATTGGAGAACGATGTACTGGCGCAAGAAGCCCGTTTTAAAGTTGCCAAGACCAGTTATTATAAAGGCGATTTTGAGTGGGCACAAACGCAACTCAAAGTCTTGAAAGCTTCGGCCACGCAGCTCATCGCAAATGACGCGCAGGAGCTTTATCTGCTCATTGCGGACAACTCGCTGGAAGATTCTACCCAGACCGCCCTCAAGCTTTTTGCCCATGCAGACCTGCTTGCTTTTCAGAATAAAACCGAAGAAGCGATACATACATACGGTAAGATTTTGGAAGAGCACAAAGGCGAATCCATTGAAGATGAAGCACTTTTGGCGCAGGCCAAACTTTATGAAAAACAGAAAAATTTCGCCGCGGCGGAAGAAAATTATCTCAAGATCATCGCCTATTATAAAGAGGATATTCTTGCCGACGACGCGTATTATCGTTTAGCGCTTCTATATGAAAACGAGCTGCAACAACCGGGAAAAGCGAAGGAATTGTACGAGCAGATCATATTCAACCATTCTGATAGCATTTATTATGTAGAAGCTCAGAAACGCTACCGGGCGCTACGCGGTGATATTTTAAATTAACCCATACAATCTCAATTTTATGATCATCTATAATGTTACCACAAATGTGGAAGAAAGTATTCATGAAGACTGGCTCTACTGGATGCGCAATGAACATATACCGGCGATGCTGGCCACCGGAAAATTTGCAAAGGCAATTATGACGCGCGTACTTGTGGAAGAGGAAACTGGCGGGATGAGCTATTCCATACAATATACCGCAAATAGTAAAGATCTATTGGATCGTTATTATAAAGAAAATGCCGCAGATCTAAGAAAGGAAACTGAGCGTTTTAAAGGGAAATTTGTTTCTTTCCGCACAGAATTAGAAGTGATCACTGAGCAGCACAGCGGATAAGTTATCACAATTTTAGACGGATTTACCTATGGAAAAAAGATCGGATTTATGAAGAAAAACAAGCGATTTAGCCCGAAAATTGGCGCTAAAAGCGAAAAAACGGGTATTCAAGCGAAAAAACACTTGGGTCAGCATTTTCTAAAAGATGAGGATGTCGCTCACAAGATTGGCGATACGCTCAGTTTACAGGGTTATGAGCAGATTCTTGAAATAGGCCCTGGAACTGGCATGCTTACCAAGTATTTGCTTGAACGTTGCAAAAAGGTGACCGCAATGGAGCTGGATGCCGATGCGGTGGTATACCTCAACAATAACTTTCCGCTGGAACATCCTGAACTTACCGAGCGGACAGACTTGAAAATCATTGAAGCAGATTTCTTAAAGTACGATATCGATACTCTTTTTGACGGACAGCCTTTTGCGATCACGGGCAATTTTCCCTACAATATTTCCACCCAGATCGTTTTTAAAACCTTGCAGTACCGGGACCGAATCCCGGAATTTACGGGCATGTTTCAGAAAGAAGTGGGGCAGCGTATCTGTGAACCTTCGGGCAGTAGAACGTATGGAATTCTCTCCGTTTTGGCACAGGCTTTTTACGATGTGGAATTCCTGTTTAGCGTTCCACCAGAGGTGTTTGATCCGCCGCCAAAAGTCGAAAGTGGCGTGATACGCTTAACGCGGAAAGCAGATTATGACCAGTTGGGCTGTAATTCCGACCAACTGTTCAAAGTGGTGAAAATGGCTTTTCAGCAACGCCGAAAGACTTTGCGGAACAGCCTTAAACAACTCGAACTCCCCGACGAAATCCGGGAGCAAGAAATTTTCAACTTACGTCCGGAACAACTGGATGTGGGTCAGTTTGTCGCATTGACAAACCTCGTTATGCACGGGGAAGGCAATATTTAAAACAAACCGTGTTTCTGACCCTTGAAAATATCCAGGTATTGTTAAACTAATATAGGTAACTCATTGTTCAGTTTCAACATGAGCAGCTTCAGTGATTTTTCCATCATGTGCCTGGCCTTGCTGTAGCACTTGCCCTTCCTCCTGAACCTGGCCAGATAGTGCCTTATCCTGCTGTTGTAGCCCTCGACCGTGAAGGTCTCCCCCTTTGACTGCATGTGCCTGTGGTCGGGCACGAACTCGCAGTAGCTTTTCCAATAATCCGAACAGAAGCCGTTGATCTTCCCGTGCTTCAGCTTTTCCCAGAGCCTTTCCCCGGTCTTTGTCGAGCGGTCCCCACAGACAAAATCGACGTACCTTTTTCCAAATCTATCAACAGCAATCCATACCCAGCAGTAGTTTTTTTTTACCAACATAGCTGTGGAAATCGTCGAGCTCGACGATTTCCACAGGCTTATCGCTGACCGGCAGCTCGACCTGCTCGCCCCATTTTTTGATCCAATTGAAAACGGTGCCGTAGCTGATCTTCAGCACACGCCTATCGACCTGAACCCCAGTCCCTCCAGGTACATCTCCAGGGCAAGGCGCCTGGTCTCGGCCGGCTTCACGTCCGACTTCTTTTCCACCGTATAGCCGCACCCCTTGCAGCGGTGGCGCTGCCTGTTCTGGACGATACCGTCCTTGACGTGATCCGAACTTTTGCACTTTGGACAATCCATGTTTTTTTTATCCAAATATACACTAACTATATCAACTTAACAATACCAAAAA
>JBDNGW010000509.1:0-3751 GCA_041689735.1 Leeuwenhoekiella sp.
AAAACGTCATAGAGATATATTCTTTAAAAGGTCATTATTAAGGCCATTATTGTAAGACAGGACTTTAACAAAATGACAAATAGGGCAGCGCTATATCAAAACTGTCAAAAGCCAACGGCCTGTGATTGAATTAGAGCTTAGCACCAATTATTGTTTCGTTCTGTTTGGAAAAGGACTTAAACCGGAAATGATTTTTGAATTGATGTCTTCTGCGGAAGGTTCTACTGGGAAAATCAGCTTTAAATAGAGAAAAATGCATCAGAAAAGTATCTTTTTTAGCTGAAAAGTGGCTTATTAATGTCAATATTTTACGTCCCTTCCCAATTACCAAACTGCATAATTTATTAATAGCGTGTAGTTTGCAATATAAATTTATAATTGTACATTTGCACCCCTGAATTCCCCAGATGTGAATCTGGGACAGGAAAAGGAATGTTTAATAATAAATTTAATCAGTGTGGACACATTAAGTTACAAAACAGTCTCTGCCAACAAAAACACCGTTAATAAGGAGTGGGTTGTTGTGGATGCTGAAGGAGAAACGCTGGGTCGCCTCTCGAGCATAGTTGCAAAATTTTTGCGCGGGAAGTTTAAGCCTAGCTTCACACCACACGTTGATTGCGGTGATAATGTAATTATTATCAATGCAGCCGGGATCAACTTATCTGGAAAGAAGTGGGACAAGAAGGAGTACATCCGTCACACAGGCTATCCTGGTGGTCAAAAAAGCTTAACTGCAACCGAACTTTATGCCAAAGACCCAACGCGTCTGGTAGAAAATGCAGTTAGGGGCATGTTACCCAAAAACAAATTGGGCGCTGCGCTATTTCGCAATCTAAAGGTTTATTCCAAAGCCGATCATGGTCAGGAAGCGCAAAAACCAAAAGAAATTAACCTTAACGAATACAAGTAAATGGAAGTTATTCACAAAATAGGCCGTAGAAAAACGGCTGTTGCACGTGTTTACCTCGCTCCAGGAAAAGGTGACATTACCATTAACAAGCGTGAGCTCAACAATTATTTTACTACTGGCACTTTGCAGTATAAAGTACACCAGCCGCTTGTGATCACAGAAAACGACACGAACTTTGATATCAAAGTAAACGTTTTTGGTGGTGGTATCACTGGCCAGGCCGAAGCTATCCGTCTTGCTTTATCAAGAGCAATGTGCGAACTCGATCCAGAAAATAGGATCCTTCTTAAACCAGAAGGCCTACTTACCCGTGACCCAAGAATGGTGGAACGTAAGAAATTTGGACAGAAAAAAGCACGTAAGAAATTCCAGTTCTCTAAACGATAATTTTGTTCCGAAGGTTGCCTCCGGAATCTTTATCGGGTTTACCCAAAATTATTTTTGGCGAAAATCTTTCAAGAACTGAATTAAAAAACAAATTATTAAGTCGTTGTCCCGAACTTGTTCGGGAAGTTAGTTTAGCATCTAAATAGTCAAGGCGACGCGCAACGAGCGTAGACCACTTGCCTATTGCTACTACAACGGGAACGTAAACTAAGTCAACAAATGACAAAAACAGAAAATGTAAAAGAATTGCTGGATGCAGGTGTACACTTTGGCCACCTTACCAGAAGATGGGATCCCAATATGGCGCCATATATTTATATGGAACGCAACGGGATACACATTATAAACCTTTATAAAACCGCCGCGAAATTGAGCGAGGCAGCAGATGCCCTGACCAAAATTTCCGCTTCCGGAAGAAAGGTTCTTTTTGTAGCCACAAAAAAACAGGCTAAAGAGATTGTTGCAGCTCATGCGACGCGCGCTAAGCAGCCCTTTATAACAGAAAGATGGCCTGGCGGAATGCTTACTAATTTTGTGACCATTCGTAAAGCAGTAAAGAAAATGCAGACCGTAGACCGTATGAAAAAAGACGGCCGTTTTGAATCCCTTTCCAAAAAAGAGCAGTTACAAATGAACCGTATGCGTGACAAACTTGAGAAAAATTTAGGTTCTATCGAGGATATGACACGTTTGCCAGCCGCATTGTTTGTAGTAGATATTAAAAATGAGCACATCGCGATCAAAGAAGCACAGAAACTAAACATTCCGATTTTTGCGATGGTAGATACTAACTCAGATCCACGTGAGGTAGATTACGCCATCCCTTCTAATGATGATGCTTCAAAATCTATTGAAAAAATCGTTTCGGCAGTGGCAGACGCTATTGTAAGCGGTAATACTGATAGAAAAGCTGGTAAGGACAATGACGGTGACGACAAGCCGAAGAAAAGAGCTAAAAAAGGCGAGAAATCAGGTGAAAAGCCAAGTGAAAGATCAAGTGACAAGACAAATGAAAAGCCATCCAAGTCAAAAGCTGAAAAGCCCGTTAAGGACGACGAAGAAGAATAGGTTTTGATTTATAGATTTTAGCGTTTATTAAAAGTCGTTCAGTACTGCATCTTTGTATCATGCTGAACGATTTTTAGTAAATTCCAGTCTTAGATTAATTAGATTTATTCATCCCAGCGTAGGCCTGGGTCTCATTAGACATATATTCGCTGTCTAAATAAAAGCAATTAAATATAACCATAGCATAAAATAACAAAAGACATGGCAAAAGTAACAGCCGCTGACGTAAATAAATTAAGGAAAACCACCGGCGCAGGAATGATGGATTGTAAAAATGCGCTCGTAGAAGCAGATGGTAACTTTGACACTGCAATAGAAATATTGCGTAAAAAAGGCCAAAAAATTGCCGCAAATCGTGCGGATCGCGAATCCAGTGAAGGTGCAGTTATTGCTAAAGTAAACGATGATGCCACTCAAGGCGTTATTATTTCCCTTAATTGTGAAACCGATTTTGTTGGCAAAAATAACGATTTTGTATCTATGGCCCACAAAATGGCAGATATCGCGATCAACTACGATACTAAAGAAGATTTTCTGGCAGCCAAATTCAACGATAAAATGACCGTTGAAGAAAAGATCATAGAACAGACAGGTGTAATAGGTGAAAAGCTTGAAATAGGTAATTTCCGTGTCCTCAAAGCTGCCTTTGTAGGTTCTTACATTCATGCTGGCAATAAAATCGCCGCTTTAACTGGCCTCTCAGCTGCTTCAAGTGGAGCCGAAGCCGTAGCCAAGGATGTTTCTATGCAGATTGCTGCAATGAATCCCGTGGCACTGAATGAAGAAGGTGTAAATCAAACTACCATTGATAAGGAAATAGAGATCGCAAAAGATCAGCTGCGCGAAGAAGGAAAGCCCGAAGAAATGCTTGACAATATCGCAAAAGGTAAATTGAAGCGTTTCTTTAAAGACAATACCTTGGTAAACCAAAGCTTTATCAAAGACAATAAAATAGACGTTGCCGAATATGTGAAAACGTTGGGTGATGTTGAAGTTGTAGGTTTTGAAAGGGTTGCTTTAGGTTGAGAGCTTGTTTAAACTGACTCCTTTCTGATTTATGATGTTATGTGAACCGTGGCGTCGTCTAAAAATTGTTGAATATCCCGATATTCAATAATTTTGATACTTAGCCAGAACCACAAAACACTAAAAATCAGTTTGAATTGACTTTAAACTAGCTCTAAGCAATTAGAACATCATATATTTAAAAAACCATCCGCGCAATCGGATGGTTTTTTCGTTTATTCTATTTGCAATTATTCCTGGAAAAGTTTTATTTTGAAAGTATCTTCAAGTTAAATGTAATGTGGCGAATTAGTCAATCGCGAATTTTGGGTTAGATTAAGGCAAAATCATTCCAAAGAAGTAACTGCGGAATTACTT
>JBDNGW010000510.1:0-3901 GCA_041689735.1 Leeuwenhoekiella sp.
CATGATTGGATGTGTTTTCCAAAGCATCGGTAAGGATGGAATCGCCGAAGGTTTTGGTCAATTGGAATTCTTTATCAAAAATCACCAAAAAGTAATTTTTAAAATTTTCAGGGACACCGCCGCTGTTTTTGGTAGTGTAACCAATGATTTTCCGCTCCTGCGGAATAATTTTCACGTAAGAACCTTTATCAAAAGCATCGATCACCACATACGAACTATCGGTCTTCGGAAAGGTGAACCGGAAACGTGCTGCGCGCTCCGTGGGTGTGATCTCTGTGGTCACATCATGATCTGCCAAATAAACGCTATAATAATAAGGGGTTACCGTTTCCGCTTTATGTGAAAACCAACTCTGGCGATCTTCTTCAGTAAATCGAAGTTTTCCGGTAATGGGCATAATGGAGAACTGTCCGTAATCGTTCATCCACGGGGAAGGCTGATGCGTTTGCTTAAAGCCCCTGATTTTATAGGCATCGTAGGTATACGCCCAGCCGTCGCCCATTTTTCCGGTCTGCGGTGTCCAGAAATTCATTCCCCACGGCATGGCGATTGCCGGATAGGTGTTCCCATTGGAAAGTTTATAATTGGAGTCGGTCCCCATAAGTGGACTAGCATAATCCACGGGATTTTCTATGGAGGAAATGATATCTTGAGCTGAACTGGTCAACATTCCGCTTAACGCGAAAAAAAATATTGCTAAGGTTTCTTTCATGGTTTTAATCTTTGTTTCAATCTTTGGTTTTTACTGAAAATGGTCTGCTTTTCATCCCTTCACGGGTTATTTTTACGGGTTTTATATGGCCATTTGTATCAAAATACATGCGGTCTATACTTTTCTCGCGGGAATTATCATCGGTTCCGCCCACCGCAACGCCTATCCCACTTTTCTTGTCATCGTTTTGAATATCTTAGGCTCCGAAAAACAGGTAATATTTGCTGTCTTTTTCCGGATTGAAGGAATTTTTTCGCTTTTTGCTCCCATTTTACGGCCGCAGTATCCATTATTTTGGCCTGTTTGTTCCAGTTTAATAAGTCTGTCAACAAAAAAGCATCCAGAAAAACCTGTTTTTCATAAGGTGCGGAAAAGGTGGGGAAAATCCAATACTGATTGTCAAAAATAATCCCTTCAGGATCTGCAAACCAGCCAGAAAAAACAGGATTATTTTTTTGGGAGAATGCTTGTGTACCGCAAAATACTAGCAGAAAAAGCAATGTTTTTTTCATGTACATACGGCTTTGGGCATAAATATAAGAAAAGAATCAAGGTAATTGATAAGTGTATACGTACTTTGGATTAAAGTTTAACCCGTTTTCCAGTAGCAGCACTCTTTGAAGCGGCTTCCAGAATTTCAACAACGATAAGGTTGTTTTCTAGGGAAGAAAGGTCGTTTTTTGGCATGATTTCACCATTTATTACGGCCTGCAGATAGGTAAGATGATCTTTATAATAATCCGTTATCAAGGTAACATTTTCGGCTTTATCTACCTGTTTTTGGTATTCCAGCGTGTTTCCATCCAATGCATTATATGAGGTATTATCGCCATAAACTTGTAATCCCTTAATACTGTACGACCAATCCCAAGAAGCCTCAATGATTCCATTGCCATGTTCATATTCTAAGATTATCGTGGCGTCATCATCGACTTTGGAATAGATGTCAGGTTTAAAATTTCTGGTAATTGCAGTGACCGCAATAGGTTTTTCTCCGTTCTGAAGCCAGGTCATAAGATTGGCACCATAACAGCCAAAATCGGTAATCGCGCCGCCACCGTTTTTAATGGGATCAGTAAGCCACGCGAGAAATTCTGAGCTGCAGCCAATTTCTTTCGGTCCCTGATGGCCATCTTTGGCGATCATTTTTTTTATGCTGCCAAATTCATTTGCTTTTACCTTTTCTGCCAAGGTCTGATTGCTGGCGTACCACGTGGTTTCGTAATTTGTGAGTAGGGGAGTGTTGTTTTCCCGTGACAGTTGGGCCATTTCCTGAGCATCTTGGATAGTTGTGGCCAGTGGTTTTTCCACCATTAATGGAATTTGCAAGGGAAGCACAATACGTGCAATATTGATATGTTCTGAAATGGGATTGTAGGCGAGAACTGCATCGGGCTTTAACTGGTCAAGCGCAGTTTTTAGATCGCTGTAAAAAAGGGAATCGGCGAGGTTGTAACTTTTACCGTATCGCTTGATCAACTCCTGGTCAGATTCCACAATACCGGAAATTTTGACTTTTCCTTCCTTAAATTCATTCATGATCACATGCGCGTGGTCATGACTAAGGCCCGCAACGACGACATTCAATTTTTCCTGTGCGAAGGTAAGGGTTGTGAATAATAGGAAAAGTAGGGTATAGGTTTTTGTTTTCATTTATGCTTTTTAGGAATGAAAAAATAGAATATGAGTAGAAGATAAAGGATTATACTTCATCTTGACATCAAATTTTTAAATATCCTTGTTTCCCATGTTTTTGACCAATTCTCGGAAAATATCATTCTGTTCCTGTTTGATCTTTAAAAATCGTGTTACCCATGAGAAAATCAGATAAGAAATAGTAATAAAAACCGCTATGTAAACGATATACAAAATTATAAAAGGGTTGAACATAATTAATTCATTATAAGGTGTTTATAGAAGTTTGGCATCAAATATTTTTTGATGCTAAAATTGAAAAGTTTTCTTGTTTCGGATAACAATTCCTTTAGCTTGAATAACATTGGCTTTCTCTCAAAAGCCTTAAACAGTAGTTGTATTCCAAAAAATGACAACAAAACTGCATGAATATGAATGATTGTTATACAAAAAAAAATAAAGAATTTGAAAACTAAATGAGTTATTTACGAGTGTTATGCTATTTATAAAAAAGGTAAATATTGATTACAATTTGCTAACATAATTTCAGACTTAATAAGTAGCATGGAATCATTTATGGTAAACTTTTAAATTGCTAATGAGATGTTAAGGTACATAAAAGTTAAGTAAAATCAGTAAAAGCATGTGTGACTACCATAAATTGTATGAAATACTATATCGACATTTTGTTTAGAACCTAATTTTAGATAAGGCTGAGTGCTTTTTAAAGCTTCTTTTTACCACATTTAAGTTGAAGGTAATTCCTGTTTTTTGTTTCAGCACATAGATTGATCCTGTCTAGAATATTCATAACAAGTTCTAAATGTAGTTTTGGTCATGCTGAAACAGTTTTGGGCAGCCAGCGGACTTTTATGAGTATTTTATTATTAGAAAAAGATTGTGATGATGCTTTACTAGCTCCTCTTTGTACGAGTCAAATAAATTCAAATTATGCGAATACCTAATATCCTAGACCCGTAGAATTGAGGAACAATAGTAAAACCTAAATTTTACCGGGAATTGATTAGTATAGTAAGAGTGAAGAATCTATTTCTACTAAATAATTTGGCTCCCCATAATTTGTAGTGGGTAAAACTAATATTTTGATCCATGAAAATGTTACCTTGAGCCCTTCGATGTTGCTCAGGATAAACTAAGGTAGAAAAAATATTAAGTCTCAATTGCGCCTGCCTGCCGACCAAGGCAGGCTCGACTTGACAACTAACTTGGTTATTTAAACTAATCCACTATGTTCCATATAGAGCCAATATTTGAAAGACAATTGAAGTTTATACTCAAAAAGTAAATTGGCAAAACCGCCTAATTTTGGCAAATAAATGGCACTTAATTAAGCTGAAATATGGGTTACGAGGCTAAATTGATTAAAAATTAACCGCTGGAACAGTATTTATACAAAGGATCTGTTTAGAAATAACCTGCCCATTTCTATGGGTTCTTTTGCCCAGCAACTGCGCCTGCCTTTGCCGGTAGGCAGGTTGAAAATACTCGCCATAGCTACGGCTATGTCTGCGTTTTTCGCCTTGTTGATGAACA
>JBDNGW010000511.1:0-2115 GCA_041689735.1 Leeuwenhoekiella sp.
AAATTTCCTTTCCCTGACCCTCTATTGCTTTATTTTCAAATGGTGGGAACCATGACACCGTTGCTTCTTTTTCCGGAACGTATCTGCGAGAATTCCATTTTTGTACCCACGTTAGTGGGCAATATATTATCAAAATTTTGTAATCATTTCTGCCGGAGTAGTAATCGGGGCTACCGCTAAGGTGGGAGTCTCATCAGTAATGCGGCGGTAGCCGAAAAAGGCAAACATATGGAAAAGCTTATTTCCCGCTATCGCCGCCGTTTTAATCAAGATCCAGCAGTTGAAAAGCATAAATGGAATTGATTGAAAAATAGCCGAATAAATGATGTTTTTTAGCCAATTTTCATCACTTTAAAGCGATTTATAGTGTGACTTTTGAATTTATACGTTAGTTTGATAACCGATTTTTTAAAGGCAACATGGGGAAATCAATTCATTGGAATTCCTTACTTTTGAGCCTTCAAATCAGGATCAAAACACCATGCTACACGTTGCCGATATTCAGGAAAATAAAGAATTATACATTAAAGCGCTCAAAAAGAGAAGTTTTGACGCCGCAGAAGTGTTTGATAATGTACTTGCTCTAGATGAAAAACGCCGTTCCACACAGGCGCAATTAGATAATACACTCTCAGAAAGCAACAGGCTTTCCAAAGAAATAGGAAGTCTTTTTCAAAATGGTGAAATGCAAAAGGCAAACATCCTAAAAGAACGTACCGGAAAGTTGAAGGAAGATTCAAAAACCCTTCAGGAAACCCTAAATGCTTCAATTATAGAACTGGATACGCTGCTTTACACCATTCCCAATATTCCTCAGGAAAGCGTTCCCGCGGGAATTAGTGCCGATGATAACGAAGAGGTTTTCCGCAAGGGCGAAATTCGAGAGTTGGTCAAAGGAGCGCTGCCCCATTGGGAACTTGCCAAAAAATATGATATCATTGATTTTGAACTGGGCAATAAAGTTGCCGGTGCTGGTTTTCCCATATATAAAGGAAAAGGCGCGCGCCTGCAGCGCGCGCTTATCAGTTATTTTCTTGATAAAAATATAAACGCTGGTTATACGGAATATCAGGTGCCGCTAATGGTCAATGAACTATCCGGTTTTGGCACCGGCCAGTTGCCAGATAAAGAGGGGCAGATGTACCATGTGACCAATGATAATCTTTACTTGATCCCCACTTCTGAAGTGCCAGTGACCAATATGTTCCGTGATGTAATGCTGGACGAAAATGACCTGCCCATTGCCTGTACCGCCTACACACCTTGTTTCCGTAGGGAAGCTGGTTCTTATGGCGCGCATGTGCGTGGTCTCAACCGTTTGCACCAGTTTGAAAAAGTGGAGATTGTGCGGATAGAACACCCAGAAAATAGTGATGCCGCGCTAGACGGAATGGTTGAGCATATTAAAGAAATCCTCGATGAATTAAAGCTGCCCTATCGTATTTTAAGACTCTGCGGAGGCGATCTGGGCTTTACTTCCAGTTTGACCTATGATTTTGAGGTTTTCTCCACTGCGCAAGATCGCTGGCTGGAGATCAGTTCAGTTTCTAACTTTAAGACCTTTCAAGCCAATAGGCTGAAACTACGTATAAAAGACAAGCAAGGCAACAAGCAGCTGGCGCACACCTTAAATGGAAGTTCGCTTGCGCTCCCTCGTGTCCTAGCGGGGATTTTGGAAAATTATCAAGTGGAAAATCACTTGAGAATCCCTGAAGTACTTATTCCGTATTGTGGATTTGACCGAATAGATTTAACGTAAAAAACACCCATTTTTGGATGTTTTTGACCGATTTCCTATTGAAATTGGGCGATTTATTAGGTTAGTTTTCATTTCGTTAGTAAATTTTTAATTTACTGCAAGCGGTTCTAGATCAATGTAATGGTATTTTACGGTGCCCAGATGTTCCACTTCCATCTCGCTTTTTTGCAAGGTGCACCAGTCGCAGTTCAATTTGATTTCTTCTTCACTATATTGACTTAGGATCTGTTTAGAAATAACCTGCCCATTTCTATGGGTTCTTTTGCCCAGCAACTGCGCCTGCCTTTGCCGGTAGGCAGGTTGAAAATACTCGCCATAGCTACGGCTATGTCTGCGTTTTTCGCCTTGTTGATGAA
>JBDNGW010000512.1:0-3228 GCA_041689735.1 Leeuwenhoekiella sp.
AAATGAGTATATGCATAATATGGAGTTCGTTTTTTTTAGATTCATCAAAATTAATTGTTTGTAACTTGCCTTACTAATTTTAAGCCTTTGAATCTCTTTGATCTTAGTTTGCGCCTTTCGGGTTATCCCATTACTGCCGCCCGTCAAGAACTGAAAAGGCTGCAAAGTCAAGACTCCACAGAGCATGAGTGCTACGTGAATGAGAAAAAGCTTGAAATTGCCGATTATCACCTCAAAAACAATCGTTTTTACGCCAATTTTACCAATTTACAACATTTAAAATCCTGGGAAGAGCTTCCCATTCTCACCAAAAGAGATCTGCAACACCCGCTTGAAAATACGCTTTCGCGGAATTTTTTCAAAAAAAATGTCTATTTGGGGAAAACTTCGGGTTCTTCTGGAACGCCTTTTTATTTTGCCAAAGATAAATGGAGCCACGCGCTTTCCTGGGCGTCGTTTTATGCACATTATGAGTTAACCGGCATTGATCTTTCGGGAGATAAACAGGCGCGTTTTTATGGTATTCCAATGCACGGAAAAAATCGAATTAAGGAGCAGTTTAAAGATTTCTTGAGCAACCGATACCGCTTTGCTATTTTTGACTTGGGTCCAGCGAATTTTGAAAAATTCCTCAAAACCTTTAAAACCACTTCTTTTGACTATATAAACGGTTATACGAGCAGTATTTTACTCTTTTCCAAATTTATGAAGGATAAAAATGTGGTGCTGAAACAAGTCTGTCCCACTTTGAAAAGTTGCATCGTGACCAGCGAAATGCTCTTTGAAACCGACCGCCAATTAATACAGCAGCAGTTGGGCGTGCCGGTAATCAATGAATATGGCGCTTCGGAAACCGGCCTTATTGCCTTCGGAAATGACCAAAAACAGCTAATAATTGATGAAAAACTACTGTTTATCGAAATTGTAGATAACACTGGTGAAATTTTGCCTCACGGCGAAAAAGGGCGGATCGTAATTACTTCACTTTACAATAAAGCCCAGGCTTTTGTGCGCTATGCGATAGGCGATCTTGGAATTTTAAACCGCGATCACGAAACAGGAAAACTGTTTTTGCAGGAATTGAGCGGTAGAAGTAACGATACCGTACGATTGCCCAGCGGGAAAACCGTACCCGGCCTCGCCTTCTATTACGTCGCGAAAAACGCCATAGAAAATACGGCCAATGTCAAGGAGTTTGTGGTTACCCAAACCGCTTTAGCACATTTCGAAATAACCTATGTGAGCGATCGCCCATTGAACAAAAAAGAGGAAGTTGCGGTCAACAAAGCGATGATTGATTATCTGGAGCCCGGTCTTACAATTGTCCTGAAGCGAGTGGTAGCGTTAAAGCGCAGTCCCAGCGGAAAGCTCAAACAATTTAACTCGCTGCTTTGATTTTTCTGGTCTGGCGGGGTTTTATAAGCAATTGTTCCCATAAAAAGCGGACCATCAAATACGTACTTTTCAAAAGGGAATATTTCAAATGGGTATGATAAACGGCAAAATTATACCGCAACATCCTCCATTTATTGCTGGAAATAGAATCTTTACGCACGCGATAAAATGCCAGCGATTCTGAAATGCCGTGGGCACTGCCCGCATTTTTTACAAGATCAAGCCATAATGCCCAGTCTTGACGTTTTCGTAGGGCAGGGGAGAAGGTTTTTCCCAACTGTTCAACGTCATAGATCGCGGTAAGATTACCAATGTAATTTGCCCGAAGAAGCTTCTTAAAATGTATGACAGGCAGCGCTTTTACTTCTTTTTCCAATAGTTTTCCGCTTTCATTCATAAGCGAATAACTGCTGTAGCAAATGGTTATTCGGTTTTTCTCCATAAACTGTAGCTGCGTGGTGAGTTTATGCGGTTTCCAGCGATCATCTGCGTCCAGAAAAGCGATTTTGTTTCCCTTTGCCAATTCAATCCCGGTATTTCTGGCGATGCCGGCGCCGCTGTTCTGCTTTAGCGTGACCAGTTTGATACGGGTATCGACCTGCGTATATTTTAAAGCAATGGACGCACTTTTATCTGTAGAGCAATCGTCTATGAGCAGCAGCTCCCAGATGATGTAGGTCTGTGCAATAACGCTTTCTATACTTTCGGACAGGTATTTTTCAGCGTTGTAAAAAGGAGTGATTATCGAGACCATAATTCGGTTTAATAAGCCTTAGCGTCCCCGCTCAGTGCTTGGATCATCGTTTTTGTGATGATGCGCAGATCCATCAAAACCGACCAGTTTTCCATATAGAAAATATCGAAGCGAACCCGGTTTTTGACATCATTTTCGGTTTCCATTTCTCCGCGGTAACCGCTTACCTGCGCCAGGCCGGTAATGCCCGGTTTGACCAAATGCCTCACCATAAATTTATCAACTTTGGCGGCATACAAATGGGTAATGCTTACCATGTGCGGCCGGGGACCCACGACAGACATTTCGCCCAGCAGCACATTTACAAACTGTGGGAGCTCATCAATACTGGTTTTACGTAAAAAACAACCAACATTTGTGATACGCTTGTCGTTTTTGCTCACCAGTTTAGAATGTGCTCGCTCGTTGAGATGCATTGATCTGAATTTGAAACAATAAAATTCTTTACCGTCCAGACCGTTGCGTTTTTGTTTAAAGAAGACAGGACCCTTCGATTCAAGCACAATAAAAATTGCGATTATGGGAACCAGCCAGGACAGCACACCGCAAATGATTATAATTGCCATAACAATATCTGACAGGCGTTTTAAAAACCGGTTTAAGGGCTTTTCTATAGGTAGAGAACGGAGGGATATAATAGGGGTTATGCCATAATACTGATACTCAATTTTTTTAGTAAAAATATCTTTGTTATCTGGCAGGAATTTTAAGGTTTTGAGATTATTTTCGGCAAAATTGACCAATGTTGATAATTCTTCATTTTTCAGTTCTGCGATAGAGCAGTACATCTCATCTACCTTATTTTGTAATACAAAAGTTTTGATGTCTTCAAGGGTTTCCTCTTTTTTTTTAGGTCATACAGATGCACAAACTCATAACCATAGGCAGGATTGTTTTGAAAAAACTCTTTTAAGCGCTGTGTTTTTGCGTTTTTACCCAGAATAATTACCCGTCTTTTGTTCTGTCCCAGCAGTATTCTGTATTTTTTGAGTACGTTAAAAACACCTATTTTAACAAAAGCAATGCTTATAAAACAACAACTTATATATTCAACGATTTCTAAAAGCGGTACGCTCACG
>JBDNGW010000513.1:0-2258 GCA_041689735.1 Leeuwenhoekiella sp.
CAGCAACTGCGCCTGCCTTTGCCGGTAGGCAGGTTGAAAATACTCGCCATAGCTACGGCTATGTCTGCGTTTTTCGCCTTGTTGATGAACAAAATAACTGCCTATAATTCGGTCACTTTATTTCTGAACAGATCCATAGTGGTCGCGGTAGGTGCAACTATGTTAGGTGGCGCCATTGCCATGATAGAGTATAAGGAAATCGCTCTTTCTATTGCAGCGGGTAATGCATTTGGAAACACAGGAGTCGTGTTGATGACCATTGCAGCAGGATTTGCCACCGCAGCGGCTATTAATTCGACATTGTATTCGACAGCCAATTTGTCTAAAAACATTGCTGAAAATAAGGAATTGCCCGACTGGTTCATTAAAACAAACGCTAAGGGTGTACCGGCTCGATCGATCTTAATTCTGGGTGGACTTGCTGGTCTTCTAGCGGTAATAGGTTCTCTGAGCTCACTGGTAGAAGGTGCGAGTCTTATTTTTCTGTGCACCTTTGGCCTTGTAAACTGGATTGCTTACCGTGAAAGCAAAACAAAACAATGGATCCCCGCTTTGGGAACAGTCATAGCCATTATCGTTGCGTTTGCTTTAATCTCTATTGGGTTTAATTCCCCGAAGCTTGCCTCGCGTTTTTGAGGAAAGTTTGAAAACGGATGGTTTTCATCAATCAAAAAAAAATTCCTCTAAATGCCTCGTGGGCTTGCCCCGAGGATTATTTACTTTTCCGTCTTGCGATATCCAAACCTGTAATATTTGGTGCAATGGTCATCGTAATTCTTTTGATTGTTTTAGGCCGTCCCTTGCTCTTAAGTAAAACTAAAAATGCATGAGGTACTTTAAATATAGGACATTGATTTTATTGGTATTGGGATTATTGTTCAGTGTTTTAGGTTGTAAACAACCAGTAGGTGATGCTCAGTTTCGTATAGCCCAGTTGCTCGTTAGTGAAAAGCCCATGACGATCCAGTTATTTAAAAATGGGAAAGCGGTGTATACCCAGAAACTTTCTTTTGGGGCACTCTCTAAATATAAAAGTGTTTCCGCGGGCACCTATTTTTTACGCGTGAGTACTGACGGAAAAGTGCTTCTGGATCAGGAAATAGGCTTGGGAAGTAAAGGGAAGTATAGTTTGTGCCTGTACGGTCTTCCCGTAAAAGGAGAAATCACAAATAGTTCTACATGGAGTCATACGCTTCATAAACTCGCGGAAGGGGAAGAGGCGAGCGACCCTAATGGTCTGTTGCCCCAATTGAAAGTTTTAAACGATGTATTTTATGGTGATCGTTCTAAGGCCAAGGTACGATGGGTACATACCATGCCAGGTCTGCAAAGCCTGAATGGGCAAATAGTAAATACGAACGCAAAAGATACTATATCCTTAAAAGCATTGGATTATCCAAAAAAATCGACGTTAATGGATATAAAACCGGGTAAAACAGAGATTTTTTGGAACTTGGGTTCAAATAGCAGAAAAGTTGCGCAGATCAACCCCATTCTTGAAGAGGGAACCCTCTACACTTTTTTTATCATTCCGCAGCGCGCAAACTATATTGATGCGCTACAGGTTTTAACCGCAAGTGCTGCAAACTTGGGGAACCGATGATATTTATAAATTTAAAAAGGCGATAGCGCTTTTATTCTATTCCTTCAAGAGGGTTTAATTCCCCAAAGCTTGCCTCGAAATAAAATATAAATTTCTGATTCATAACTGGTGGATATACCGGACCGGTAATGGCAGATTTGCCACACGGTTCTTGACTGTATAACCTCCCATATTTACAGTTTCTTACGACCCATAAAAAGGTAGATCAAAAAGAGATATAAAAAATAGTATTTTAGCAAAACCAGCAGCGCTTTCTGAAATTCCACCAAATCCAAAAATAGCGGCAATTATAGCAACTTCAATAAAGATAATGGTCTAGTGTAACATAGATTTTGTTTTTTAGTTAGTAAATTAGATGTATTGTTATTTTACGACGAATTCAAGATCAGATAATTTGACGAAATGTTTTATAAAATAATTATGACATTTATGTTTGAATTATATAATTATAATTCAAAATCTAGAGTATGACGTATGACTATAATGTAATCCAAGGTTGTGTTTTTATGGGAGTTGATCAAAAACGGCATTTTTCAGGTTAAAACAAGATATAACGCGTTCAGAATAAGTTCTTTTTCTAGGGACATTGGTGGGATGCACTAAGGGGATGTTATGAAATAAACTGACTACATTTGTGGCCATATTGTGTAATTCC
>JBDNGW010000514.1:0-5208 GCA_041689735.1 Leeuwenhoekiella sp.
AAATTTTATTAGGGCATGTTTATAATGCCTTTTATGTTATTAAACGACATAGCGAAGCTAACAAAAATAAGCTTTATAATAACTTTTTGCAAAAGGTAGTTTATCGAGAAGTGAAATTGAACGTTGCTAAAAACAGAACATTATGAAATGGCAAATTAAGGTAATATTATTTGAAGAATTGAAAATGGAGAATCGTTACGGATAATCAAATTTCCGGTAGAAACCGGATTTATTCTAACCCATATAAAGCGGCTCATTATCACCGTCATCCTCAAACTCTTCCTCATCTTCACGCGCTAAAGAAGGTAAATAGGAAGCTTCATACGGATACTCTTTTTTATTTTCTTTTTTTATTTCGCCTTTTAGAGTGCCTCGTTTTAGTTCGCTAAAATCAATGTTATGAATACGATCGAATATGCGCATTCTTATACCATACACAAATACAAAAGCAAATAGAATAAGTGGAGCAAGATACCATATTTCAATTCTATCGCTAACCATATCTTCTTGTAATGTAGTATAAATTTGGAAAACATACATACAAATAGGAATTAAAATAGAATGATACCACCAATGTTTACAAGTAAAAAACCATATAAGTAATAAAAACAAAGGAATGAATTTTCCAAATAATATCCATGCCACTACATATTCGCGCTTACGTAATAATTACTATCGTAGGTGAAATCTATGCCCAAAATAGAAAAATTCCACACTTTGATGTGTGGAATTCCTTCGTATAAATAAAAAAAGTATGGTGTCGCAATTATAAATGCAGCAATTAAACTACCCGTGAGTAGGGACTTTGATGAAACTTCTTTGAACAGTTTTTGACGCTTTGTCTGCATTTGTGTTTTCTTTTACAGTTACGTAAGACATTGAAGTTGCACCAGCGATTAATAATCCGAATAATAAAGCTTTGATTTTCATATTAGAGGTTTTTGTTAGTTATTATTTGTTTTTGTTGGTACAAATATCACTACATAAAACGCACTAAACCAAACTTCTGGGATTCTGTAATTTTGCAAAATTTATTTTGAACTGCTGGGATTTTACAATGCCACTATCAGTACAATATTACCAATATTTTTCTTATTAACGCCTATTTTCAATTGTTATCTTTATTTACAAAGCAAAATGTAGGAAAAAACTTAAAATTGTTAATTTTAATACATTATTTTTTATAATTATTTTAACTAATTTTAAGAAACCGTTAGTATTCTTTTTACGTTGTTCACCGACTCGATTTTCGCTCTGTGTGCGGGATTTGGCAGAAAACTGTTAATGTTTTCGGGCCACTCTATAAATATCCAGCCTTCATTATCAAAATAATCCTCCAGACCCAGCTGTTCCACTTCAGAATCGTCGTTTATTCGGTAAAAATCAAAGTGATAGATAGGGAGTTCATCTGCGCCCATATATTCGTTTACGATTGAAAATGTGGGGCTGCTCACCGCATCTTTAGACCCCAGGGTTGCAATAATGGATTTTATAAGGGTGGTCTTGCCCACGCCCATAGGACCGTAAAAGAGAATGGTTTTGTACTTGCAGAAGGAAATAAGTTCTTTGGCAACCTGATCGATCTCTTCTAAAGTATAGGTTGATTGCATACGTAATTTTTTTATAATAACGGTATTAGTTATAACCCAAAAGCGATCAATAGTCTAAAGAGCTATTGATCGCCAGTAAGTTACATATTTATGCTTATTTTTTATAGGTTAAAAATTCATTTTAGCTATTGGGCACCTCTTATAATCCAGTTCGGAATGATAGCGCAGTGATTTTTTTCAGAAACGAGGCGTCAAAAACGGAGTTTAGCACCGCTAAATGAGCATTTTGACAACGAAGTAGCTGGAAAAAAGGACAAGCTAGCGTCCGAAGTTGGGTTTTTAGAGGTGCCCTACTTAGGGTTCATAACTACAAATGGAATAATCATTTCTTCTAATGAAACTCCACCGTGTTGATAGGAATTTCTATAATAGCCCACATAATGGTTGTAATTATTGGGATACGCAAAGAATAGATCCCCTTTTGCGAAAATGAAAGAACTGCTCATATTTATAGTGGGCAAATGAATCTTTTTAGGATCTGTTGCGGCCAGAACATCCTTCTTTTCATAAGTAAGGCTGCGCCCTGTCTTATAACGCAAGTTCAAACTCGTATTTTTATCGCCTATAACCTTAGAAGGGTTTTTTACATTAATCGTCCCGTGATCTGTGGTTATTAAAAGTTTGAGCCCCATTTGCTGGGCTTTCTGAATCATTTCCAGCAATGGGGAATTCTTAAACCAGCTCTCCGTGAGGGAGCGGTAGGATTTATCATTTGAGGCCAGTTCTTTGATCACTTCCATTTCGGTTTTCGAATGGGAAAGCATATCCACAAAATTGTAGACCAGCACCGTGAGGTCGTTGTTCTTTATGGAATTAAAGTTTTCAACCAGTTTTTTTCCAGCTCTTAAATTGGTAATTTTATGATATTCCCACTTGATGTCCAAGCCCAACCTTTTTAGCTGTGCTTCCAGAAATTGGTCCTCATACATATTTTTTCCGCCCTCTTCGGTATCATTGAGCCACATTTTGGGATATCTCGCTTCCATATCACTGGGCATCAGGCCTGAGAATATAGCATTGCGGGCGTACTGTGTTGCGGTGGGCAAGATGCTGCAATAGGCTTCTTCGCTCTCTTTTTTATAATAATTACTTATAATAGGTTCAAAAGCTTTCCACTGGTCATATCTTAAATTATCTATAACAATGAGCAGGGTAGGGGTTTTATCTTTTAAATGGGGTGCAATGCGCTCCTTAAATAAAGTATGCGACATAATGGGTTTTTCGGCATCCTCGAACCACTCGGGATAATGACGTTCCACAAATTTGAAAAACTGATTGTTGGCTTCCGCTTTTTGAGACTCAAGAATCTCATGCATTCCTTGATCTTCAATATTTTCAAGTTCAAGTTCCCAATAGACCAGTTTTTGATAGAGATCCACCCATTCTTCAAAGGTTCTTACCATGGCCATATCCATAGCAATCTTCCTGAACTCCTGCTGATAGGTGAGCGTCACCTTTTCAGAAACGAGTCGGCTGGTATCCAGGTTTTTCTTGAGACTGAGCAAAATTTGGTTAGGATTTACCGGTTTTATGAGGTAATCGGCAATTTTTGAACCTATTGCGTCTTCCATGATATTTTCCTCCTCACTTTTTGTGATCATGATGACCGGCAGCGTATCGCGCTTGGCCTTGATCTCGCCCAGCGTTTCCAGACCGGTAAGGCCAGGCATGTTTTCATCTAGAAGGACAATATCAAAATTTTCCTTTTCCACGAGTTCTATCGCCTCGCTACCACTTTGACACGTGGTGACGTCATAGTTTTTTTGCTGAAGGAATAGGACGTGTGGCTTTAAAAGGTCAATTTCATCATCGACCCATAATATTTTTATCGCGGTCATAGTTGTGTATCTTTGTTTTGATTATACATTAAAAGCTTATTTGAACAGACTCCTTGCTGATTTTCGTCCCGAAGACTATTAGAATTGTGAACCCTGCCTTTTCGGCAAGCAGCGTGGGGTTATTTAAAAAATTGTAGGATATTCCAATATTCAACGATTTTTATACGTAGTCAGAACCTCAAACTTTGAAAATCAGGCTGAAATGCCCCTGCTTGCTAAGACAAGACAGGCAAATTTAAACATGTTCTAAGTCAAACAAACATAATGGCTCTAAAGCGGCTCTAATTTTGAATAATTGAAAGATCCCTACAAATCTACTATAATTAACGACCCTATTTATGGGTTTATTACCCTGCCAAGGGGTTTGCTCTTTAGTCTCGTTGAGCATCGGTATTTTCAGCGCCTGCGCCGAATTTCTCAAATGGGAATGTCTTATCTGGTTTATCCGGGCGCGCACCATACCCGTTTTCAACACGCGCTGGGCTGTTTTCATATTATGGGAAAAGCCTGCGAGACCTTGCGAGGCAAGGGTGTAGAAATAAGTGATATAGAAATGGAAGCGGTTCAGGCCGCGATTTTATTGCATGATATAGGCCATGGCCCTTTTTCTCATGCTATGGAAAACAGCATCGTGGAAAACACCAGTCATGAGCAGATTTCGCTTCGATTTATGGAAAAACTTAACGTAGAGTTTAACGGAAGTTTAACGACGGCGATCGCCATGTTTACCGGTAATTATCCGCGCAGGTTTTTTCATCAGCTTGTTTCAGGGCAGTTGGACATGGATCGTACAGACTACCTAAAACGCGACAGTTTTTACACAGGAATGGCCGAAGGAAATATCAATACAGACCGCATCCTGGCCATGCTGAATGTAGAGAACGACCAACTAGTAGTGGAGGAGAAGGGAATTTACACGATAGAAAAATTTCTTGTTGCCCGTCGTCTTATGTACTGGCAGGTATATTTACATAAAACCAGTTTGGTGGCAGAGCATTTGCTGGTGCGGGTTTTAAAACGGGCCAAAGAGCTTACACTGGCCGGCCAGGAACTTCCCGCCAGCCCTTCACTGAACTATTTTTTACACAATGGCGACTCATTGGCACTATTTACAGATGAGGCCCTGGATATTTTTTCTAAACTGGATGATTACGATATCATAATGGCCATGAAATCCTGGTGCGACCATGATGATTTTGTTCTCAGCAATTTATCTGCCATGATTATTAACCGCCATTTGCTTGCCATTAAGGTTAAAAATAAACCCTTTGAAGAAAACTTTATTCAAGCTAAAGTTGATGAAGCGATGACAAAATATAAGATCACGCGTGCCGAAGCGCACTACTTTGTTTTCACTGGTACAATTACCAATCAAGCGTATACATTTACAGAACAAGGGATTAATATTCTCACAAGAAAAGGGAAAATAATAGACGTCATCAAGGCAAGCGATCAGCTAAGTCTAAAACCACTGACTAAGGTTATTGTAAAATACTTCCTTTGTTTTCCCAAATCCATTGGATGATTTAGGAGCTTGTTTTGGTTGTTTTTAGCCCAAAAAACCCGATTTGCACTGCTTTTTTTTATTAATTTTTTCTAAAAAATCATGTAAAAAGATCAGTTTTTAGGGAATGGCATTGACAATTTTAAAAGGTTTCGGCTTTATACAATAGTCCGTTAAGTTTAGGTTTAAAATACTGAACATCAATAAAATAAGTTAAAAATAATTGCATCAAAAATAGGATAACTCCCTGATTATC
>JBDNGW010000515.1:0-10679 GCA_041689735.1 Leeuwenhoekiella sp.
AAATTCCTTGACCATTTAACCCATTAAAAATAAGCATATTATATGAAAGAGCACGCATTTTATCCCAAAGATTCGAGCAAAGATTTTAACATTATACTGTTGATAAACAGGATGTTGCATGGTTTTCTTGCAAGCACTAACTATTGAAATGCATTTATTTAGCTGAAATTTTCAGCAGACAATGTATTAGGTAGTAAGTACATATGAAATGATTAAAATCATGAAATTCATTTTTTCTTGTTTAATGCTTCAAATCCTGAAACCACGTCAAACAATTCTTCATCGATCGAACTCTGGCGCAGTCGGTGGTATTTTTTGTTGAGGTCGTCGAGCAGGTCAGCTATGTTTTTTTCCGCTCTTTGCATAGCATCTAGACGGCTGGCGTTTTCACTCGCCAAAGATTCCACGCAGGCTTTGAAAAGGGACGTAAAGAGGTATCCGTTGATCAATGCAATCAATGTGGGCTGTGCGGCTCCCGCTATCTGCGGAAGTAATTTTGTAGGCCAATGAACCTTTTGTAAAGAATTTTTCCATTTATCATCCAGCGGTAAAAAGCGCTGCATTACAGGTGTAAAACCCGATATGGGTTTGGGCTGATTATGAAAAATATAAAAAGTGGATACCTCCCGTTTCTGCTGACTTTCCCTGCTTTTATTCAAAATTTCAGTTACCAGTGGCGTGACGGCGTTAATGTCATTGGGAACGGCATATAATTTTGATGTGGTAAAACCTGCATCGGACAATAGCAGTTGCACGCGCTCGCCAACGACCCATAATTCTTTTTTTCCGGGAATTTCTTTGAGCGAAGCAGAAACAAAACTGGCCATAGAATCATTAAACTGTGCCACAAGTCCCTGATCTGAACCAAAAACAATAGCACAGATAGTCTCTTCTGATTTGGTTTTAGGCTCTTTTGGGTCACTGATCCCTTCTATTTTTTCTGCTTCAAAATACCCTATGATGCCTAAAGCAATGGTATGATAATAATCGGCAAGCGAATTAACAGCGGTTTCGTACTGCGTAATATTTGATCCTGCCATGGCTTTCATAGCGCTCACAACCGATTTCAAATCTTTTGCCCCTTCCGTTTTGTTCCGTAAATTTTCTAAAGTATCCATTACTTTTTGTTTTCGGCAGGCTTCGGTTTGTCTTGAAAAGGTTCAAGTATTGTTTGTGCTATTTTCAGTATAGCCTGGCTGTCCTCATCGTTCAATTCTTTGTTAGAAAGGATGCCCTTTTGGATCTCTTCCGGAATCGTGTTACTGTCTTTAAGGAGTGCATTTTCCGCATCTTTGATTTTTTATAACGGAATCATATCGAAAAGACCTTCTTTTAAGGAAAGAAGCACGCATATTTGTTCTATTGCCGTTAATTGCTGAAGTTCTTCCTGTTTTAGACTTTCGCGGATGCGTTTACCGTGTTCAATAGTTTTGCGCGTATTTTCATCGAGACGTGTACCAAAACGCGCAAAGGTTTCCAACTCCTCAAATTGCGCATACTCCAATTTCAATTTTGCAATGGCACGATAGGCCGCTAACTGGGCTTTATTGCCAACCCGCGAAACGGATTTACCAACATCCACCGCTGGTAAAATACCCAACTCAAACAGCTTTGGGGATAGATAAATCTGCCCGTCGGTAATGGAAATCAGGTTGGTGGGAATATAGGCCGAGATATTTTGCGCTTCGGTCTCGATAATGGGCAAAGCCGTAATGGAGCCGCCTTTTAGTTCGTCACTTAAATGGGTTGCCCTTTCCAGCAATCTGGAATGGATGTAAAAAATATCGCCCGGAAAAGCCTCACGGCCCGGCGGTCTTCTCAACAATAGCGATAGTTCGCGATAGGCACGCGCGTGATGCGTAAGATCATCGTAAACGATAAGCACATCCCGCCCTTCTTCCATAAAATACTCTGCAATGCTAGTTGCCGCATACGGTGCGATATAGGAGATACCGGGGGAATCATTTCCTTCGGCCACCATCACAACAGTGTAGTCCATCGCTCCTTTTTCCTTAAGGTTGGCGATCACTTTAGCGACTGCTGATGCCCGCTGATTGATGGCGCAATAAATGCAGACCACATTTTTATCAAACTGGTTAAGAATCGCATCAATCGCAATTGCAGTTTTACCGGTCTGGCGATCTCCCACAATTAATTCCCGCTGACCGCGACCAATGGGAATTAACGCATCAATCACTTTTATTCCTGTTTGCAAAGGAACGGCAACCGCACTACGATCCATAATTGCGTGTGCCGGGCGCTCTATGGGCAAACGCTTGTCATATGGAATCCTGCCTTTATCATCTAAGGGTTGACCTAATGGATCAATAACGCGTCCTATCAAATTGTTTCCCACCGGGATGTCCATAACCCTTCCCGTACGTTCCACCTCATCTCCCGCTTTTAGCAGGGAATCTTTACCAAGAAGAATAACACCTATCTCCTCTTCATCCAGGTTATAAGCAATCCCAAAAAGACCGTTCTGAAATTGCAGCAATTCTTCAAATCCCACATTGGGAAGACCGGAAACCTTCGCAATACCCGTTGCTATACTTGTTACCAAACCAATTTCACGCACGTGCATGGAAAAACTGAAGTTCTCGGTGACCTTGGCAATTTGATCAAAAGGGCCGGTTTGGTCAGGATCAATTTTAAGTGTTGGCATGTTCTTTTTTCTCTGGCTGTGGCGTTACCTTTTCTTTAATTTCCTCGGAACTTTTTTTCTGCAATGCGCTGAGGTATTCTGAAAAACTCCACGCTATTTTATAGTCATTGGTGGAGAGTTCGATTCCGCTAATGATCTCGGGTGCTTTTTTAAACTGTACTGTTGTTTTTGTACCCAACTGTTCATTTACGGCATCCGTTATCTCATCCTGTTGTTTCTTCGGAAGGTCAAAAGCGCTTTTTATCAAAATCGGATTGGAATTTCCTTTAAAAGCGTCAATAAACTGTTGTTTTTCGGTGTTTTTTGACGCTTTTAGGCGTTTTATAAAAATATCGACAGTTTGATTTTCTAAACTTACCGAAGCCAGGTCTGTAAGTGCTTTGCGCGTAATGGCAAAAACATGTTCCTGCGTGTTTTGAGAATGTTCTTTTTGATCTTGATTTTGCTGTTCTTTGAATGCTTTTTCCATGGTAGCGCCCAGGGCATTGGCAGTTTCTTTGGCGGAATCCATCAATTGCTTTTTTTCAACATTGGCATCTGCAACCGCTTTATTGAGCAACGCTTTCTTCTTGCTGTCAAAATCCTCGTTTTTCTTTTGAAAATCCTCTTTTTCCTTTTGGGCAGCCGCTTTTTGGGCATCGGCGTCCTTCAATTGATCAGTGATCTTTTTCTCCCGTTCATTAACGGCGTTCAGGATAGGTTTATACAGAAATTTCTTAAGTAACCACACCAGAATGAGGAAATTAAGTGCCTGTGCGATTACTGTGAACCAGTTTATATTCATAATTAATTAGCTAGGGCGTAATTCCAAAAAGGATTGGCAAAAATAAGTATCATCGCAACCACAAAACTGTAGATCGCGGTTGATTCGATCATGGCCAGCCCCACAAATAGCGTTCTGGTAATAGTTGGTGCGGCATCAGGCTGTTGCGCTATTGAACTTAAGGCTGTTGATACCGCCTTGCCTTCCCCTATGGCCGGCATCATGCAGCCAAGTGCTGTTGTAAAGCCTGCTGTAATAATTGATACGACTGCAATTGTTGTTATACTATCCATTTTAATACTTTATTTAGTGGTTATTACTTTAGTTTTAGTGGTTTCTTTCCTGTTACGCACTGCCGCAGCAATGTAAACGGTGGCCAGAATGCTGAAAATATAGGCCTGCACGGTACCGGTAAGTAAACCGAGTGCATTCATGATTATCGGAAAAATAAACGGGGATATGCTTAGTAAAATAGCTATGATTATTCCGCCACTCATGATGTTACCAAACAAGCGTACCGCCAATGCCAGGGTACGCGAAACTTCACCTATTATATTAAACGGAAGCATGATCCATGAGGGCTGTAAAAACGATTTGAGATATCCCCCAATCCCATGTTTACTGATCCCATAAAACGGAACGGCCAGAAACACGCATAACGCCAGGGCTGTTGTAGTAGAAAGCGATGCTGTGGGCGGCGTATAGCCCGGAAAAATTATAAAGATATTAGAAACTCCAATGAACAAAAACAAGGTGCCGATAAACCCGATGTATTCTTCCGGCTTGTTTAATCCCACTTCTTTTATTTGCGCGTTAATGCCCGTCACAATCATTTCCAGAAAAGATTGCCAGCGGGAAATATGAATATCGGTTTTTAGTTTTCGCGTGATCAATCTTGCTGAAACAATGAGCACCAGCATAATGCCCCAGGTGGTAACCAGGGTAAGGTTTATGGTTATAAAACCATACTGCCAGAAGACGGTTTGATCAGGACTGAGTTCCATGTGATTCTTCTTTGGTTACATTCATTTGTTTTGCATCTAGTGTTTTGGTAAAATAAAGCACCGCAAACCGTGCTGCAATAAAACCAAAAAGACTGCCTACAAGGCGTTGCCAGTTATCGGCTCCGATAAAATAAAATCCAATCATCGTAATGCTGATGCGCAGGAAAAAACTACTCATAATGACTAGTGCCGGTCTTTTTGAGTTTATCGATTTCTTCACTGTAAACCAGAGTCCGCCAAAAAAAAGTATCCCCAGAATAGCCCCTGCCATAAAAACCAGGATCATTGTTACTATATCATTCATCGCTATCGTCTTTATTTTTATGAATTTCTTTATCTTCTTTCAGTACCCAATACCAGGCAATAATGCCGCCCGTTATGATACCGGCTAACAGCAAGGTCAACGTCCATGAAAAAAATTGTGGATAGGATTTATCTAGCCATATTCCTAAAGCTGCACCTGCCAATGCCGGTACTGCAACAGACCAGCCTACCATTCCCATTAATCCCAAGCCAAACCAAACCGAGTTTTTATCACGCTGTGCTTTCAACTTACGCTGCTCTTTTTTAGAAACCTCGTCGCTAAAAAAAATGCTCTTTTTTATCAGGTTTTACAGGCTCCATCTTTTTTATTTATTACGAAATTTATCAAAACTGTAAATAAAGCCTCTTTCCAGCTTAGCAATTACGGTTTTGGCCTCGCGATCTGTTTCATCTTGATTGCTGAAATCATTTTTTATGAGTTCGCCCAGTTTTCCCAGATCTACGCCACCCACGGCATTGCGCACCGAAACTAAAACATCTGCTCCTGCTTTTACCATTATCCCCTCATCAACCGCTACCTACATAAGTGACCTTCTTATTCTTGGTTTTATAGGTTAAAATTCCGGGCACCAACGCGGCAACGCAATCCAGTCGTTGCGGCAACAGGCCATAAGAGCCTGCACTGGTTTCAATAACTATGCTGCTCACGTCGGTGATCTCTGCAAATATTTTGTACGGAAGCAATATTTTAAGGTTCATTTCTTTGGTATTTCTATGCGGTTACTGGGGGTTTCTTATCCGCTACTTTCTCTTTATTTTTTGCCAACTTATCCGATTTCTCATCTGTTTCAGGCTTTTTGTTCTCGCTTTTATCCTTTTTATCTGGTTTCTTCGCCTCATCAATAGAACCTATCATATAAAAAGCACTTTCCGGATAATCCTTGAATTCATCTGCCAATATGCGCTCACAACCATCCAAAGCATCCTCCAGACTTACCTGCTTGCCTTTAATACCGCTAAATTGTTCCGTAGCGAAGAAAGGCTGGGTAAGAAAGCGTTCCAGCTTTCGGGCGCGGTTTACCACGTTGCGATCTTTCACGGATAACTGTTCCATGCCCAACATCGAGATTATGTCTTTCAATTCTTCGTATTGCGCCAATGTTTCGCGTACGCGATAAGCCAGTTTGTAATGTTTTTCCCCAATGATCTCCGGAGTGGTCATTTTTGAATTGGATTGTAAAAAATCTATGGAGGGATATAAACCTTCGCTCGCTTTTTTTCTCGACAGCACAATGGATGCAGAAAGATGGGAGAACGTATGCACAGCAGCAGGATCGGTCAAATCATCGGCAGGTACATAAACAGCCTGAATTGACGTGATAGCGCCAGAATTTGTATACGCAATGCGCTCTTCCAGTTCTGCCAGCTCTGTTCCCATTGTGGGCTGATAGCCCAGTCGGGACGGCATTTGCCCCATTAAGCCCGAAACTTCCATCCCTGCTTGTATAAACCGAAATATATTATCGATCAATAATAAAACGTCCCGATGCTCCTCATCCCGAAAATATTCGGCCATTGTGAGCGCCGCGTGACCTACGCGAAAACGAGCACCCGGCGGTTCGTTCATTTGCCCGAACAACATGACCATATCTTTCAGCAGACCCGCATCTTTCATGGTGTTATAAAGTTCATTCCCTTCGCGGCAACGTTCGCCAATGCCACAGAACATACTCACACCCTTGTCATGGCCCACCATATTATGAATGATTTCGGTAAGCAATACTGTTTTACCCACTCCCGCGCCACCAAATAAGCCTGCTTTGCCGCCGCGTTCCAATGGGATCAGGACATCAATTGCCTTGATACCGGTAAGAAAAACCTCAGACTTGGTTGCTCTTTTCGACAATGGCGGCGGGGATTGATGTATCGACTTCCATACGACATCTGTTGGTGGTTTCTGATGATCGATAGGGTTTCCGAAGACATCAAACATGCGCCCTATAATGGTTTTACCTACCGGAACCAAAAGTTGTTTTCCTGTTGAAGTCACTTCCATACCACGTGCCAGACCTTGTGTTGGCGTGAGTGCAATACCGCGGACGTGATTCCTGTCGAGCTGTGTATAAATTTCAATTTTAACCTGTTTATCCTTTCCGGTCAGCAGTAAGGTCTTTATGGCAGTCAAATCCTCCTGAAACCAGATATCCACGACGCTCCCGCGTATGCTTGTTACTTTACCGGTATTGAGATTATTTTCCACAATAAAAAAATTGGCTAATTGATTTTATACTGAAATATAAAGGCATGTATCTAATTGGTCAGGATAATTTTTAAAGCCTTTTCTTCCGAAGCATTACCAAAAACTTTGTAAGCTTTCATAATGTCATTCAGTTCAAAATGATGGGTTATTAACTGCTCTGGTTTAATTTTTCCGGAAGTGACCGTTTTAAGAAGCATGGGCGTGGTATTTGTATTTACCAATCCTGTGGTGATTGTTCTGTTTTTGATCCACAAATCCTGTATTTTGAGATCTACACTTTTGCCGTGAACACCCATATTAGCCAAATGACCACCGGGACGTAAAATTTGCTGACAGATATCAAAAGTTGCCGGAATACCAACAGCTTCCATGGCCACATCCACACCGTCTGCTGTTTCTTCCATTATTATTTTGACGGCATCCGCTGTACCTGAATTGATCGTATGTGTAGCGCCCCATTTTTTAGCCAGTTCCAAACGGTTGTCATCCAGATCTATCATGTAGATTTTTGCTGGGGAATAGAACTGTGCGGTAAGTAAAGCAGACATCCCGACAGGACCTGCGCCCACTATAGCAATGGTGTCGCCAGGTTTTACACAACCGTTTATCACGCCTATTTCATGTCCTGTTGGCAGAATGTCACTAAGCATTACCAAGGCTTCATCATTCAGGCCTTTTGGGGCAGCATGAAGGCTGTTATCCGCATGAGGGATTCGCACATATTCAGCTTGTGTACCATTGATAAGATGGTCCAAGATCCAACCACCATCCTTACAATGCGCATACATTTGTTTTTTGCAGTATTCACAGCTTCCACAAGCTGTGATACACGAGATGATCACGCGATCGCCTTTTTTGAAATTACTAACGCCACTACCTACTTCTTCTATAATCCCCAAACCTTCGTGACCTAAGGTGGTACCTGGTTTTACAGTTGGGGTTTTGCCATGCAGGATACCCAGATCTGTTCCGCAAATGGTGGTTTTCATAATTTTCACAAGCGCATCCGTGGGCTTTTTAATCTGTGGCTTTGGTACTTCCTTATAGGCTATTTTCCCAGGGCCATCATAAACGAGTCCTTTTATGATTGTTTTACTTCCAGGAGAAGCACCATTTTCATTTTCTTTATTCATGAGCTTTTGTGATTTGATTGTTGGTGTACTAAATTGAATTTATTCATAACCGCTTTTAATACTGGTGGAGATCATTTTAAACCGCTCATTGGCCTTAATGGAATTTTTATAATGGGCTGGAATGATAATGGACTGACCTGTTTCTAAAGTCTGTGAAATGTTGTCGATTAAGATTTCAGCCCGACCTTCGATAATTTGTATAAACGTATCAAATGGGAATATTTTTTCGGTCAATTCTTCGCCGGAATCAAAGGAAACCGCCGTTACGTTCCCAGTCGTTTTCTTGATTATGGTTTTTGTGACCACTGCATTGGGAACATATTAGATGATCTCAACGATAATTAACGGTTTTGATTTCTCAACTTCATGACTTTCCATTGCTAAAATAGTATGGTATTAGGTGTACTTTCAAAGTACTTTCTTTTCAATGATGCTTCTAAATTATTTTTTTTCGCTTAGAAGCTGAAACGTTAATTATTATAAGGATTATTTGGATATTTCCCCCATATTCATCATTTGAACACATAATATCAATACAGAATACTGTCTAAAATCTTCCCAAGCGTGCGCTCTTTCATTAAGATCGCATGATCTGAAGCAAAGACTTCCTCGATATCTTTTCTCAATTTTGCAAGCTCCCAAAAGGAATAATCATGGCTTTGCATAGCATCGCGAATCTTGTCAATAGATTGCTGCTCGTTGTCCTTGCAAAATTCAGCGTAGGTGTTTTGAAATGTTTCTTCATTGGACATTGATTTGATGAGATCAATTTCCTCTTTGGATTCTACTGCATCTGCCTTTGCACAGAGAAGCAGGATATATGTTTTCAGTTCGCCTTTGTTCCAATGCTGCTTTTCGTTTGTCATCACAATTGTATTTGATTATTAGAATACTTTCTACTTTAAATTGTCTGGTCAAAGAAATCCTGTCAAGATATCTGTGAGAGAACCGTTAACACACTAAAAGTGATCGAATATTGGTAATAAACTATAATTAACTGCCTTTATTTAAGATAATTACATATTATACTGTACGGCATGCTTGAAAATTTCAAATCTTTCCTTTATCATATTTAACGTAAAGTGACGAAACTTTGCGCGTAATTTATTACATAAAAAAAATGAAAAGTTATAGTATTCCCACATTCGGATTGAAAAGCTAGATACTAAAAAAGCCCTGCAATTTGAGCTGCAGGGCTTTTATTTGAAAATTTAATGGAATATCCGTAAAGCGCCCTACAAGAGAGCTATTTTGTTCAAAAAGTATCGAGTTTATTTTCTACCTAAACGATTTTTTGAAAATGTTTAGCGTTTTTTGGGCGTTTCCCTGCGGGTCAGGCTTTACGTTGCAATCTTTTTGCTCGTTCCTTGCAAAAAGGATTTCCACTTCAATCCCTAACGCAAAATACGTTTCCATTTATAAGATTGCTTTTGACCTTTTTTATCGTTTTTTGGAGGCTTCCGTTGTGGATCTGGCTTCCTACCATAAGAAATAGGCAGGTTCATCATGATTAAAACTACTTTTAGGACTACTCTCGGATATACAAAAATTTAATTAATATAAAACGCTACAAATCCTCTAGATTTTCAAAACGTTTCCTTTTTAGTTTCTTATAATAGGAAGGTGTGAGCCCCGTAATTTTTTTAAACTGGTTTGATAAATGTGCCACACTACTATAATGCAATTTGTAGGATATTTCAGTAAGATTCAGCTCATCATATAATAACAGTTCCTTGACCCGTTCTATTTTATTTAAGATGATAAATTGCTGTATTGTGATTCCTTTTACCTCAGAAAATATATTAGCTAAATAGGTGTAATCGTACCCCAGTTTTTCACTGATGTAATCGGAAGCATTCATTTTGGGCAACTCATCGGTATAATGGATCATCTCAATGATAACAGCTTTTATCTGCGCAATAAGTATATTTCGCTGGTCGTCAAGTAATTCAAGCCCGAATTTTTTAAGGCTTTGACGCAATCGATCCTGTTGAACCTGCGTGATATTTTCAGTGATCTCAATGGTGCCAAGATCCACATTTGCACAGTGCAAGCCGAGTAATTGCTGCATTACCACCATCTTACAGCGCAGACTTACCATGTATTTAACGTGTAGTAACATTGAATTTTTGCGTTAGTTATTGGTTTTAGCCAATCGAAAAAAGAGTCATTGTCAAAATATGTTTTTTAGTACTCTATCTAAAAAAAGGCAAAAAAAGAGGGTCAAATAAGCAAGATACCTTATATTAATTATAATCGGTATAATAGCATCTAAAAATAAAAAAATAAAATTGATTAAACGCTATTGCACCAGTATTGATGGGTGACCGCCACAACAAGCCGGTCGAAGAGCCTGTCCCCAAAGTATCTACGGTTTAGTTTGTAGCAGAATTCATTGAGGTAGTTCTGAAGATATTTGCCGTCTATCTTGTGATATATGCCCAAAAAATTCCTTTTTGAATTGCTTATGGCAATATGTACCCATTTGAGTGTCGTCTTGGTGGTTTCTTTGCCCGATTTTTCGGTAAGGTGCATCTCCACATAATCCTCAATGTCCACGTAACTGGTACTCTTATCGCTGAATACGATG
>JBDNGW010000516.1:0-1987 GCA_041689735.1 Leeuwenhoekiella sp.
ACCCTATAATGCCGTAGAAAAATGGTATGAATTAGACCCAAAAATATTTAAAGAAAACCCTTTGGTATTTAAAAATAAAATTCTAAATTATGAAAATAACTTAAACAAGTTGAAAAAGGAATAACCTTGTGAAACTTAACACCTAAGTCAATAGGATGAAAAACAGATATCCAGCAGGATTTCCCGCTTTTTGATAATTTCTCCCGCTTTTATGGCTTCTACCACACCTTGTGGTGCGAGATCTACATCTGCCCAGCCGGTAAAAACATTTTTAAGGTTGTACTCACTTTTACCGTGGCGCACCATTATCAAATTTCCCATAAATTCTGCCCTCCTCTTTTGTTTTCAACCTATTTATTGTTCCTGAACAAATAACCCACAGCTATCGCACCTGCAAAGCCCAAAACAACCGCGCCGATGCTCTTTTTATGTTCCACCACTTTATCATAAATGCTCAAATCATCTGCGACATCATCAAAATCACCATGAACTCCGCGGTCCTCCTCTACCGGTTCCCACAAGTTATCCTTCCGGTCCGCTTTTACCGGCTCATTGGTAAGTTGACCGGCAAATCCCTTTTTGGCCATATAATGGTCTAAAAACCCGGGAAGGAATTTATTTCCCCAAACGGTTTTCAGCGTAGGAATTCCCACCATTCTTGATCTTCTGGGATTTTCGGAAAGCTCCACAATGGCACGTGCAGCCACTTCGGGCTCGTAGATATCGATGGGTTTCGGCTTTTTGCTGAAATTGCTCTTTACCCAACCAAACTGCGTCGTATTCATCGCCGGCAGGTGAATTATGGAAAGGTCAATATCAATCTGATCATGCAACAATTCTGCCCGGAGCGATTCAAAAAAGCCTTGTATTGCGTGTTTAGAGCCACAATAGGCCGACTGCAACGGAATCCCGCGATAAGCAAGCGCAGAACCTACCAGGATTATGGAACCCTTATCACGTGGTTTCATCTTTTTCAGTGCGGCCTGCGTACCATAAACTTGCCCGAGATAAGTCACCTCGGTAACGCGTTTAAATTCGCCGGGTTCCATATCGGTCACTCGGGCAAATACGCTCACCATCGCATTGTTGACCCAGATATCTATATCGCCTATTTCTTGTTCTGCATAATCTGCTGCGGCCATTATTTCCTCTTCCACCGATACATCGGCTTTATAGATCCAGGCTTTTCCGCCATTCATTTCCACATCGTGCTTGGCGCCATTTAGACCGGCCTCACCACGGGCAATAAGCAGAATATATGCACCTTCTTTAGCAAATTCTATCGCGGTTGCACGTCCCACACCACCAGAAGCACCGGTAATTACCACAACTTTTGGCTTGTATCTGTTGATTTTATTGGTTTTTCTGCGGCTGGTTTTCTGCAGCCAAGAAACTGCTTTATCCAGTTTACCGGGGGTAAATGTTTTAACGGGAAGGTTTGGCGTAATAAAATTGAAAGGCCCGGAAATTACTTCAACCCAGTCTAAATCTGTGATTACTGCAGCTTCTTCCACAGATCGAAAATGAGCCAGTCCAGATTTCAAATCCGCCCACATGGCAGCAAGATTGTCGTATTCAAATTCTTTTACATGGATCAAGAATTTGATTTTCCCATGTTTTTGCTGAAATTCTTCCATTTCAGCATTGATTTTTTCGAAATCCTCTTTGGTGACTTTGCCGGACATTTCCACGCCAAAAATACTATCGGGTACGGTTTTTATTTTGGTCAACATATAATTTGTTCTTTGATATTGAGTATTATTTGTTTCACTATATTGTTCCATTAAATGTAAAGAAAAACGAAGACCTGAAGCAGCGGTGCACTTCAGTTTAAGTAAATTATAACTTATCTTACCTCTTAGGTTTTCATAAGGCGCTGCTTGGTTTAAAGTAAAATAGTGGCGTGTAAGTCGAAAATATTATTAATACTGGACAGCGATAAGAAAAAAACGGTCTTCCAATTTAATCCTCAAACTATTCCATATCC
>JBDNGW010000517.1:0-4346 GCA_041689735.1 Leeuwenhoekiella sp.
AAAAAGGTTTAATGGATAACATTTATATCATTATGCTTGTTGCCCTGGCGATTCTTGCCGTGGCAGATCTTGTAGTGGGCGTGAGCAACGATGCGGTAAATTTTTTAAACTCGGCCATTGGTTCTAAGGCAGTTCCCTTTAAGACCATTATGGCCGTGGCCAGTATAGGCATTGCCTTTGGAGCGCTTTCTTCAAGCGGTATGATGGAGGTTGCCCGTAAGGGTATTTTTGTACCGGAACAGTTCTATTTTGACGAGATCATGATCATTTTTATGGCGGTCATGATTACTGATATTTTACTCCTAGACTTTTTTAACACACTTGGATTACCCACTTCCACTTCGGTTTCCATAGTTTTTGAACTTCTTGGTGCCGCTGTTTGCATGGCCGTTATAAAAATATCCGGAAATTCGGATTCTTACTTGCAAATAGGCGAATACATCAACACTGACAAGGCCATAGAGATTATCGTGGGCATCCTTGTTTCTGTTGTGATCGCTTTTACCGTGGGCGCCCTTATTCAGTTTTTTACACGCCTCTTGCTCACTTTTGAATTTGAAAAGCAACCCGCTTGGGTTTCCGCTATTTTTGGTGGTCTGGCCACTGCGGGCATCAGTTATTTTATAATTGTAAAAGGCTTGAGCAGTGCTACTTTTGTAGAAGGCGCCTTTTTGGATTGGGCCAACGCAAACGTATGGCAATACATTGCCGTGAGTATTATTTTCTGGTTTTTGATTTCCTATATTCTTACTAAATTCTTTAAGGTAAATGTTTATGTAATGGTTATTGTCATAGGCACTTTTGCCCTGGCCATGGCCTTTGCAGGCAATGATCTGGTTAACTTTATAGGCGTTCCCATGGCGGCCTTTCAATCTTATAATTTCTGGGCAGCGAGCGGTCAACCAGCTTCTGAATATGCCATGGGCATACTTGCAGAAAAAGTCCCTACGCAACCCATTCTTTTATTGGCGGCCGGTGTGGTAATGGTACTCACCCTTTGGTTTTCCAAAAAAGCCAGGCGTGTGGTAAAAACATCGGTAGATCTTTCGCGCCAGGATGAGGGGAACGAACGTTTTAAACCCAATGCAGTCTCCCGTGGACTTGTACGTGGCGCCATCAAATTAAATTATGGTCTGGTGGCGATTTTGCCAAAACCTCTCAAAAGGCTTATTGATAGCCGTTTTGACAAAAAAGAACCCACATCACGTGTGGCCACTATAGACATGCCAGCCTTTGACCTGGTGCGCGCATCGGTAAACCTTATGATTGCCAGTGTTCTTATTTCTTCGGCTACATCCTTAAAATTACCGCTCTCTACCACATACGTGACCTTTATGGTGGCCATGGGCACGTCACTTGCAGATCGCGCCTGGGGCAGCGATAGTGCCGTTTATCGTGTAGCCGGCGTCCTTAATGTAATAGGCGGTTGGTTTATGACCGCCTTCTCTGCATTTACCGCGGCGTGCATTATGGCGGCGATCTTATATTACGGCGGTACATTGGCCTTATTTATGTTATTTGCCATGGCCATCGCCATTTTGGTCCGCAATTACCTGAACCATAAAAAACGTTCTGAGGCCGAAGCCGAAGAAGGCCGTCTTTTACGCGCGGTAAGCAGCTCTATACAGGGAATTATTAATGAAAGCACCTCAAATGTCGCGTCTTCTTTTAAACGCGGAAACAAAATTTACACTGGGACTATAGAAGGCTTGGCCAAAGTAGATCTCTCCAAACTTAAAAAGAGTAAAAAAGGGATTACCAAACTCAATGCAGAGGTCGAAGAGCTGCGCAACAGCTTGTATTATTTTATTAAAAATCTGGACGAAAGCCATGTGCAGGCCAGCAAGTTTTATATTGATGTGCTCGGTTATTTACAGGATGTTACCCAGAGCATCGATTTTGTGACCAACGCCAGTTATAACCATCTCAACAACAATCATAAAGGCCTCAAATTTACCCAACTCAAAGATCTTAAGGAAATTGAGCACAAACTGGACAAACTCTTTAAGAAAATAGAGGAAATCTTCAAGGCCAAAGATTTTGACGCCATACCGGCCATTATAGAAGAAAAACAAGAACTTCTAGATGTGGTGAGCGCTAAAATCGCAAAACAGATAGAGCGCACCAGAAATAGCGACAGCAGTCCTAAAAACACCTTGCTCTACTTTAACCTACTTCAGGAAACCGAAGATCTTATCAAAGCGGCCATGAACCTGCTGGAACATTATTATATCGAGCATAAAAATCATTTGTAGGTTGTGATTCTGCTATTGCTTCGGAATTAATATCAGTTTTTATTATTGCGCTTTTTCACCCTATTTATGTTGGTTTTAGGGCTAAAACACCATTTCTTGAGTTTTGACGCGGAGTTAATTTAAGTGACTTATTCCCAATAAATAATAAACTTCAACAATCTACTATCTCAGGACAAGCCTGTTTTTGCCGGTCAGCAGACACGGGATGTATAAAAAAGATATTTCATTTCGAGATGAGTTTTGGGAAACTAGGCGGCAGTAACATCAATCCTTTGCAAAATTTAAACTTGATTTAAAAATGGCCGTTCCAATAAAGGTTTACCAGTAAAAAATAACTGATTTAAACGTACCTTTAATGGATAAATATACATTTTATGATTCGCCTAAAACGTACGGACAAAGAAGATGCCGATTTTAAAAATCTGGTTATATTGCTCAATGCCGAACTTAAGATCATAGACGGTGAGGAGCATGGTTTTTATAACCAGTTCAGTACCACAGAAAGTCTGGACCACGTGCTGATCGTATATGTCAATGACGACCCCCTAGCGTGTGGAGCACTCCGCGAGCGCAATCACGAAACCATGGAGATCAAACGCATGTACACAGCTCAGGAAGCGCGTGGTCAAGGACTGGGAAGCGTTGTAATGCACGGACTCGAAATATGGGCCAAGGAACTGGGCTACCTCAACTGCGTGCTTGAGACCGGAAAGCGCCAGCTAGCTGCCGTCGCCCTTTACGAGAGCAGTGGTTACCGCAAGATCCCCAATTATGAACCCTATGAAAATGTGGATAACAGTTTTTGTTTTGGCAAAGAACTTTAAATTCAAGTGTGTTTTATATTGGAAAATCGCCATTTTTTAATCGAATATCCCGATTTTTTCGTTGATAATACCAAAAAATACCGCCTATCGCCACAAGCTGGAACACGACGGAAAGTACCGAACCTTCAAAGCCAAAAGCACCGCCGTTCCAGATGTTCTTTTTGGGTATACTAAACTCAACAAGGGAATAAAAATCAATACCGCTTACATTAAAACCAAACAAACTCTGAAACAAATTCCAGCTTAAATGCAACGCAATTGGAAACCAGAGATTCTTAGTGTGCACATAAGAAATACCCAATAATGTTCCGGCCAAAAAGATATTGAGCAGCGCAAACCAATCTACATTCGGATTAAATACATGTATCAATGAAAATAGCGCGGAAGAACCGATCAACGCCACGTATTTATTGAAGCTAATCATGAAATTACGCAGAATATATCCCCGAAAAAGCACCTCTTCCACCACCGCTACCAGACTGAATAAACCTACTGAAATAAGCATATCCATTCCATTAAATACCATTTCGGTAAAAAGAATCTGGCCGGTAAGCAGTAAACCCATATAACCCAGAAACATAATGACAATCCCTAAGACAATGCCCACACCAAATTCTTTGCCGCGACCCAGTGCCTGAAAACCTTATTTTATAAATTTCAATTTATCTACATAACGCATAAAAACCCAGAGCAACAGTAGCGTTCCCACGAGATCACACGCTTTGATAATTAATGTCTGCAGCGGACTTTTACTCATTCCAGTATCAGAAAAATCAACACCGGCAAGATATAGGCCCAATACTTGAAAAAGGCCAACGATAATAAGGTAAGGGAAGACAAGCGCAAGCACATGCAGCCAGCCACGGTGTTTATTTGGTGCTATCATAATGGGGATTTTACATTTGGCTCAAATATATTAAAACATTCCTGAAGTGATATTTTAACCTTCAAAGACCATTTTTAAGCTGTTTTTAGGCATTTATGTAGTACTTTCAAATAAAAAAAAGCAATGGAAAACATTACTGAATTAGTTTCTTATTTTAATACTGAAACACCATTCCGGGAAGCGCTCAATTACTTACGCGGAATATTACATTCTACCGAATTAGTAGAGGATTTTAAATGGAACATGCCCGTTTATACGCTCAACGGGAAAAACCTGATAGGTCTGGGCGTTTTTAAAAACCATTTGGCCGTTTTATTTTTTAACGGAGACATGCTTTCCGATAAAAACAACCTGTTAATAAACGCACAGGAAGGCAAGACA
>JBDNGW010000518.1:0-9304 GCA_041689735.1 Leeuwenhoekiella sp.
AGAAAATATTAAGCTTATTTGCCTGGATATAGATGGTACGCTTTTAGATAAAAACCGCGATATCGCGCAAGCAACCCAAGACGTTTTTAAGCAACTTAATGACAAATACGCTACGGTCTTAGCCTCTTCGCGCATGCCTTCTGCCATGTACTATTTACAGGAAAAATTAGGTATAGAAGGCGATCCGTTGATTGCGTACAATGGCGCTTTGATTTTGGGAAAGCAGCAAAAAACCATAAAAAGTTTACCCATGCCACTTGATTTTCTGAAAGCTATACTTGAGCATCGGCAGGCTCACGAGTATAATTTAAGCACCTTTTGCGATGATATTTGGCGTACCGCCAAAAAAGACAAATGGACGGAACACGAGATGTTCACCACACGCACAAATCCAGAATTGATCCCCAACGATGAACTGTTGGCCGAATTAAAAAGTCAAAACCAGCAACCACATAAGATCATGTGCATGGGCGATGCCGAGGTTCTGGACGATCTGGTCGCACACTTGATAAAATCTGGCCAAGCAGAAAAAGTACATCTATACCGCTCTAAAAAAACCTACCTTGAAATAATCACCAAAAACATTAATAAAAGTGATGCTTTAACCTATTTATTAGAAAAGGAATACGGTTTTCCCATGAGTGCGGTAATCGCATTTGGTGATAACCATAACGATGTAGAATTGCTTAAAAATGCCGGCTGGGGAATTGCAATGGCCAATGCTAAAAGAAACGCAAAAGAAGCGGCGGATTATGTGAGCGCGTTTACCAATAAAGAAGATGCCGTGGCGAAGGAACTTGAAAAATATTTAGGGTAGAATAAACACGTGACGTCCAAACATGCGGAAAGCGCGCTCCAACCAAAAAGCGCGCTTTCCTAAACAACCTAACCAATAATCTTACAATTCTAAATTCAATCTAATCTTGTATATATTTTTTGTAATTATTCACTTCAATACGTGCACCTAGATCGTGCATTAAATTATATAGCCCAAAGAACGTTCGGTTAATATATAAGAAATGCTTGCTGCCACGATTGCCATTCATTTTGCGCAATTCGGTATCCTTGGAGTATTTTTCACTCAATTCACCGATCTTTCCAAAAAAGAAATCGTCTTTAAAATCAAAGGTTTCGGCGTGAAATGGACCGGTCAATAAACTTAGCATTTCATAAAAAATATCAGAGAAAAACTTCAACTCTTCTGGACTGTCATCCTCTCTAAGAATTTCCAACTCAAACATTTTTTCGTTGAAAAGAACTGGATCATTTATATTTTCTGGCTTGGCAAGCTCAAAATAGGGCTCGTAAAACTCTTCAGGCACTTCTTTAATGCATCCAAAATCTATAGCGATAAGATTATGTTTTTCATCTACCAAAAAATTGCCAGGATGTGGATCTGCATGTACTCTTTTAAGCACGTGCATCTGGTACATATAAAAATCCCATAGCGTCTGTCCTACTTGATCTGCCACCGCTTGATCTGTATTATGTGCGGTAAACTCACTTAGATGCTCACCCTGCATCCAGTCCATCGTTATGATGCGCTCACTCGATAATTTTGGGTAATATTCAGGAAATCTAAGGTGCTCAATATGTCCACACAATTGTGAGATGTCCATACTTTGCTTTACTTCTAAAAGATAATCTGTCTCTTCGAGCAGTTTTTCTTCTACCTCTTTAAAATATTTTCCTTTATCCTTACCCTTGAGATTAAACATCCGGGTAGCAAAAGGCTTCACTAGAGCCAAATCGCTACTGATACTGCTTGCGACACCGGGATATTGTATTTTTACAGCAAGTTTTCTCCCATCTAATGTTGCCTGGTGCACTTGGCCTATACTGGCCGCGTTTACGCTTTCGCTTGTGAACGTATCAAATATATCTTCCGGATATTTATCAAGGTATTTTTTAAATGTTTTTCTAACCAAAGGTGCCGATAATGGGGGCACAGAGAACTGAGAAAGTGAAAACTTTTCCACATAGGTCTTTGGCATCATATTTTTTTCCATGCTGAGCATTTGAGCAACTTTAAGTGCACTACCTCTCAGACTTTTTAAGCTACCATATATATCTTCGGCGTTATCTTCATTGAGCTGATCTTTAGTCAATGAAGAATCAAATACCTTTTTACCGTAATATTTAGCATAATTGCCGCCCACTTTTACCCCTGTAGTCACCAGTTTACTGGCTCGGGATAATTTGTTAGTCGGTATATGATCTATGGTTTTCATCTGTGCTTATTAAGTATTATGATTTTGCGAAACGCTCTTTAAATAAAAACTTTCCGAAATCTATCACGCTTTCCAAAGGAGTCGTTTCGAAAACATCAAAGATTGCTTTAACAAATTTCTCTATAGCAATATCTGTTTTCTCGAATCCGGCAGAGTTATCCTCCATCCAGTATTTCAGCAAGAAAAGCATTTGCAGCCAGGCGCCTTCGCTAAAAATACGCACAGGATTTTTGGCCAATTTATAATTTTTATCCTCATTTCCTTGTTCAAACAAATCTGCCGCAAATTCTTTAACTTCAAAACGTAGTTTTTTCAGTTGCTCCAGACTTTTCATTCTACTTTTATGCTCTTGTAGAGTAAAGAGAACGTAACTCCGATTTGCAGTGAGTAATTCAAAAAAGGTAAAGAAGAAAGAAAGCATTTTCTCCTTATTGGGATATGTTTTATAATTAGTATCCTCGTTAAGTACATTTATCGTATTGCGATAAAAAGAAACCCATATTTGTTCACGCAAACCACCAAAAGATCCAAAAAACTGGTAAAAGTCGGCTTCTTTCATTCCGTTATCAACCGCGAACTTATAAACGCTTTTGGGCCGTTCACCATGTTGAAGCACATGATCCATATAAAGATCGATAATATGCTCACTAGTGAGTTCTGGCTCCATATTGGTTTTTGTGGTAATTTGATTTTTCGGTATTAATGCCATGATGTCTAATTGTTGCGTAAATTTAATTCTGTTTAAGCCTAATAACAAATAGTTCAACAGAATTTTGAGTTAAAGTTCTTTCATGAGAAATGAAAGCATATAATGTTGATTTCTAGCTATTTTATTGATTTCTGCCATTTCTGATTGTTAAAACAATAATTGTAATCTTTATAGTATAAATGTCGTAATTCACAGGCAAAACTTTCATATAGATGCCAGTTTGTCACGACGTCATTTAATGGTATTTTTTTTGAACTTACAAAAAAGAATTAAAAGAATTAAAAGAATTAAACCATATCGCTTTAGTGCGATTATTATAAAACATTACACATTATGGCTACAGGTAAAATAAATGTTGCTGTAGAAAACATTTTTCCACTCATTAAAAAATTCTTGTACAGTGATCACGAGATTTTTTTAAGGGAACTTATTTCTAACGCGACAGATGCAACCTTAAAATTAAAACATCTAGCAAATATTGGTGAAGCCTCCATTGAATATGGCGATCCCATTATTGAAGTTAGAATCGATAAAGAAGGGAAAAAACTGCATATTACTGATCAAGGTATCGGAATGACCGAAGAAGAAGTGCGCAGGTATATCAATGATATTGCTTTTTCTGGAGCGGAAGAATTTCTGGATAAATATAAGGAAGAAGGTAAAGAAAGCGGAATTATAGGTCATTTTGGACTTGGTTTTTACTCCGCATTTATGGTGGCCAAAAAAGTGGAACTTATCACTAAGTCGGCTATACAAAAAGATGCCCCGGCAGTACACTGGGAATGTGACGGCTCTCCTGAATTTACCCTTACGGAAACAGAAAAAGCCCAACGTGGCACCGAAATCATCTTGCACATTGCAGATGACAGCGAGGAGTTTTTAGAGGAAAGCCGAATCAATAAACTCCTTACGAAGTACAACAAATTTATGCCAGTGCCCATTAAATTTGGCACAAAAGAAGAAGAATTACCTACACCGGAGGACGCCGAAGAAGACCTTCCTGAAGGCGAGGAACGTCCCGAACCAGAAACCAGAACGGTTGATAATATTATAAACAATCCCGCTCCAGCCTGGACCAAGCAGCCTACAGAACTTGAAGATAAAGATTATAAGAGCTTCTACCATGAGCTTTATCCCATGCAGTTTGAAGAGCCCTTGTTTCACATTCATCTCAATGTAGATTATCCGTTCAACCTAACAGGAATACTTTATTTCCCCAGGTTAAACCAGGATTTGAATGTACAGAAAGATCGCATTCAGTTGTATCAGAATCAAGTTTACGTAACTGATAACGTAGAAGGAATTGTTCCCGAGTTTCTTACGATGCTGCGCGGAGTGATTGATTCACCAGATATCCCGTTGAACGTTTCACGCTCCTACTTGCAGGCTGACGGCGCCGTAAAGAAAATAAGCAGCTACATTACCCGTAAAGTAGCAGATAAGCTTACTCAACTCTTTAATGATGACCGTGCCGATTTTGAGAAAAAATGGAACGATATTAAAATCGTTATTGAATATGGTATGCTCAGTGAGGACAAATTCTTTGACAAAGCGCAAAAATTTGCCCTGTATCCCACCGTCGATGGAGATTTTTACACCTTTGAAGAATTAAAGGAAAAAATCACTGAAAACCAGACGGATAAAGATGGTAAACTGGTCGTACTTTATGCTTCTGATCAGGACAAGCAACACCAGTATATTGAAGCGGCCAAGGCCAAAGGATATGTAGTATTATTACTGGATTCTCCTATTGTGCCCCACCTTATTCAAAAAATTGAAGGGAGTAAAGAAAACATCAGTTTTGTACGTGTGGACGGCGATCACGCGGACAATTTGATCAAAAAAGAAGAAACTCAGGTTTCCAAGCTTTCTGATGAAGAAAAAGAAGAGCTTAAGAAAGTCCTGGATGAAACGATAACCGATAAGTCGTACAATGTGCAATTGCAAGCGATGGACAGTAGTTCGGCGCCTTTCATTATCACGCAGCCAGAATTTATGCGCCGCATGAAAGAAATGCAACAGACCGGCGGTGGTGGTGGTATGTTCGGTATGGGGAATATGCCAGATATGTACAATGTGGTGGTTAATACAAACCACGAGCTGGTTTCTGAAATTCTCAACACCAAGACCAAAAAGAAACAGGAACGCCTTATTAAGCAATCGCTGGACTTGGCACGCCTTTCTCAAGGTCTTTTAAAGGGAGCAGAGCTTACCAATTTTGTAAAACGCTCTTATGAAATGATTAAATAAGTTTAATCAATATCTTTTCATTAAACAGCCCCAACATTTTGGGGCTGTTTTTTTGTTCAAAAGGGTCGATTTTAGCCAACTTAGGGCAATTTTTGACTAAAAATGGATTAAGCGAAAAATTGCCTATTTTGCAGAAAAAACACATATATGCATAGATGTATCCTCAAAATTCTTCTAATTTTTCCCTTCCTACTACTGGGGCAGACAACTGAAAAGCCACTTCGTGTGGGTTATTCCGGTTCTGAACCTTTTATTATAGGGCAAGATAAACCAGAAGGGATTGCCATAGATATTTGGCGGGAGATCAGTTATACCATGGATCTGGATAATTATAAATTCCAGCCTTATCCAACCGTAGAAAATGGCATAAATGCGGTAAAAAACGGCGAAATTGACGTCCTAATCGGTCCGGTTACCATAACTGCAGAGCGCGCAGCACAGGTTTCTTTTTCTCAACCCTATTTTGATACCGGTTTTGCAATACTTGCACCTGTTCTTGAAATGAGCATATGGGAACGCCTGGGCCCATTCTTCAGCACTACTTTTTTATATGCAATAGTCATTCTGCTTTTTATTTTAAGCATGGTGGGCGTCCTGGTTTGGCTCGCAGAACGGAAATCTTCCCCAGAAGCCTTTAGTAGCCATCCTTTAAAAGGGATAGGGACTGGCATCTGGCTTGCCCTTGTTACTATGACCACAGTGGGCTATGGGGATTTTGCGCCAAAGACTATTTTGGGCCGCTTTATAATCGGTACTTGGATGATTGTCTCGCTCATTATGGCGACTTCTTTTGTGGCGGGCATTGCAAGCACGCTTACCCTTACTGGAAATCAGGAAAAGACATTCACGGCCATAAACCAGCTCGATAATAAAAAGGTCGCCATTCCTCCTAATGATAAGCTCGTGGAGAGCATTAAAAACGTGGGTGGGGATCCGGTTATAGTTAAAAGTGTTGAAGAAGGTTACAATTTGCTGATGGATGGCACCGTAGCGGCTTTTCTATACGACAATGTTCAACTGGAATATATCTTTTCTGAAGGAAGGAAGGATACGTACATACTCACTAAAAACAATACTTTTACCCAGCATTATGGGTTTGCATTTACCCCCGAGAGCACCGTGCAAAACAGTATAGACATCACAATATTAAAGCTTAAGGAAGCTGGCGCGATCAGTAGAATTGTTTCTAGCTGGCTTGCTCCACGCTCAGATAATTAAGATCAATGCACTGGGGAAAATACGGTACCAGAAAATCAAAGATCGCTGAACAATACCCCAATCTGCCTTAAAATAATCTTGAGATAATTGGTTGTAGAATACAAAAAACCCGATCCAGCTTGACGTATTGCGCTGGGTAATTTCTGCAATTCAATAAAGATTCTCATTAAAACCATTCATATTTAAATAAGATACTTACATTTGACCTAGCTTTAGGGGTATTCTGACAAGAATTGAGATAGACCCTTTGAACCTGATTCGGTTAGTACCGGCGTAGGGAAAAGTATGAATTCTTCTTATCTACAGGAATTTCCTTCAGCTATATTTCATATCAAAACGATATAATGATGAAAGAAAACCTGTGGAACAATATTATCCTACTCAAACAAAAAGCACCCCTGGTGCATAACATTACCAATTATGTGGTGATGAACAATACCGCCAATGCACTTTTAGCGATCGGTGCCTCTCCCATTATGGCGCACGCCCGTCCCGAGATGGAAAGCATGATGGATATCTGCCAGACGCTGGTCATAAACATAGGCACCTTAGATGAATATTGGGTGGATTCTATGATATTAGCGGCGCAACATGCCAATAAACTTGAAAAACCATGGGTGCTAGATCCCGTGGGAGCTGGAGCAACACCGTATCGAGATGAGGTGTTAGCAGACTTACTTCAACTAAAGCCAACTATTATTCGTGGAAACGCTTCGGAAATCATGGCGTTGGCAAAACACAATACCACCAGCACCAAAGGTGTGGACAGTTCTGCGGAAAGTAATGAAGCGGTTGCTGCTGCAAGATTTTTAGTGGAAAATTACAAAAGTGCGGTTTGTATTTCTGGCGCCACTGACATTATCCTCAATAATGAACAAGAAATTCGTTTGACCAACGGTCATGAATTAATGGCAAAAATCACGGGAATGGGCTGTTCTGCAACGGCAATTGTCGCTGCTTTTTCTGCTGTTATAACAGATAAAGTTGAAGCGGTAACTTCTGCCATGGCGCTACTGGGCGTTGCGGGGGAATTAGCAGCTCAACAAAGTAAAGGGCCGGGAAGTTTACAATTAAATATTTTAGATAAACTCTTCAACCTTACAGAAGAAGAATTTTATTCCACTTTAAAAATCGAAGTAAAACGTGGATGACAAAAATTTTTCGTTCAAATTATACCTTGTGATTTCTCAAGAAGCCTGCGTTCACGATAACTTTCTAAAAGTTGCTGTAGCGGCTGTAAAAGGTGGAGTCGATCTGGTGCAATTACGAGAAAAAAATACTGCTACAGCCGCATTTACACAAAAAGCACTTCGACTAAAAGAAGTTTTGGACAGGTATAATGTTCCGTTGATCATCAACGATAATCTTGAGGTCGCTAAAACAGTAAATGCTTACGGAATTCACGTCGGAGCTTCTGATATTTCTCCTACAAAAGTGAATCAAATCTGGACAAATTCGACTTGTATTGGCTATTCCATTGAGGATTTGAGTCAACTAAATACTAAAGAATCTGCACTGGCAGATTATTTGGGAATAAGTCCCGTGTTTAAAACGTCCACAAAAACTAATACCATAGTGGAATGGGGTTTCAGTGGAATTAAAAAGATCAGGACACTCACCAACAAACCGTTGGTGGCTATCGGAAATATAAATGCAGCCAACGCCCAAGAAGTCATAAAAGCAGGTGCAGATTGCATTGCGGTAGTTTCTGCTATTTGTGCTGCGGAATATCCTACAAAAGCTGCAGAACTATTGAGAAATGAAATAGACAAAGCATGATTCAAAAAAAATATAGGTATCCTTCCGTAATGACCATCGCCGGTTTTGATGGCAGCGGAGGTGCAGGAATTCAAGCGGACATGAAAACCATTTCTGCATTGGGATGTTTTGCGACTTCAGTGTTGACAGCACTTCCGATTCAAAACACAACTGGTGTGAAATCTATTTTCAACATTCCAGAAAATGTGGTGGGAGAACAAATAGTCACTATTCTCGAAGACATCTTTCCTGACGCGGTAAAAATCGGAATGGTTCATACTTCAGAATTGGTGGCCGTAATTGTTGAAAAACTAAGCGCTTTCCCCAATCTCCCCATAGTTTTCGATCCGGTGATGGTAGCCACAAGTGGGCATAAACTTATTGAACAGCAAACCATTCAAACCATCATCAAAGAACTTTTTCCGCTGGCAGCTGTAATCACACCAAATTTAGATGAAGCTTCAATTCTTGCCAACATGAAAATTGAAACGGTGGAAGAAATGAAAATTGCCGGAAAGAAAATATTGGATCTAGGATGCAAATCTGTGCTTTTAAAAGGCGGACACTTAAAGACAGAAAAACTTACTTCACTATATTTTACCGCAGATGGGAAGATTGAACGTTTTCTATTCACAAAATTTGACACCAACAATACACACGGTTCGGGTTGCACTTTATCTTCTGCCATTGCAACCTACATCGCACAAGGAAAATCTTTAAAAGAAGCGGTACGTCTGGGCCAAGAATACATCTATAAAGCCATTTTTTATGGAAAAGATGTTGAAATAGGAAAAGGCAATGGCCCGGTAAACCACTTTTTCAATCCACTAAAACTCATTAAAATTGAATTGGACAGCTAAAGCTTGGCAAGAAATTGAGGGAAATTTTGAAGATATCCTCCAAATGCCGTTTATCGAAAAATTACAAAAAGGATCACTTCCTCTAGAAAAATTTCAATTTTATATGGGACAAGATTCTTTTTACTTAGGATCTGTTCAGAAATAAAGTGACCGAATTATAGGCAGTTATTTTGTTCATCAACAAGGCGAAAAACGCAGACATAGCCGTAGCTATGGCGAGTATTTTCAACGCATTTGCTGGGCAAAAGAACCCATAGAAATGGGCAGGTTATTTCTAA
>JBDNGW010000519.1:0-7962 GCA_041689735.1 Leeuwenhoekiella sp.
AAAAAGACGGCACATAAATATCTCATGAAACTATTTAAAAAATATAAAGTTCAAAATAAGGAATTCCTTTTGATTAGAACCATAATTAAATATTGAAACTGGAAGGTTTTAAATCTCAGTATTGGCTTTTATTCCCTGATTTTGATGTCAAAATTTAAAATATTTGTGGATTTTCGCATAATTAAAAATAGTTATACCTTTAAAATATGAATACTACAGAAATAAAAACAACCATCAAAAATCTTTTGGAAGATACTCCAGAAGAAGGACTTGTTGCGGTTTTAGAATTTTTAAAAGAAATTAAATCCAGTCCTGAAAAATCTAATTACCTAACTGGAAATCTCAAGATGATATTAAATGACGATAAAGAACTTTTGGAACGTTTGTCTAAATGATCTCAATTCAAGAAGCCTGTAAGATTCATGATATTCTTATTGAGAAATTTGGTGGTGCAACTGGTATAAGAGATAAAAACCTTTTGGAATCTGCTCTCCGTCGTCCTTTTCAAACGTTTGATGCATTAGAACTTTATCCTACAGTTATCGAAAAATCGGCCGCATTACTGGAAAGTTTAATCAAAAACCACCCTTTTATTGACGGCAATAAAAGAACAGGATATGTTTTATGTAGACTTTTTTTGTTACAAAATAAGTTGGATTTTGATACTGATCAGCAATCAAAATATAATTTTATAATAAAAATCTCTACTGGGGAATTAGAATTAGAAGAAATCAAAATCTGGATTTTTAAGAATACAAAATCCGGAAATACTTAGATTATTAACCATATTTCTTCATCAATTCTTCTTCCAAAACTTTTTTATAATCAAAATCCCCGTCTACTTTTAGTATACCTCTTAGTGATTTTACCTTTGGTGACAGTTCATTTCTTTGCTCCAGACGAGAATATTGAGTTATATGTTTAAGGTGGTTTTCAACGATTTCGGATAAGCTTTGACCGCTTTTCTTGGCTAAATCCTTGGCCAACTCTATAATTTCTTTCTCTAAGGTCAATGTTAGTTTTGTGTTCATCACAATCTATTTTAATGCAAGATACATGTTTAAAGTCCGAAAATCAATATATGTCATAAATGCCATTTATGGTTGCTAATCGCTTCAGAAGCATGTGAGTTTACAACATTTAAAGTAGATTTGTAACCTATAAAAACCAAAAGCCGAAGCATGAACCACGGCAAATTGCAATCACCCATAGATTACTTAAAAGGAGTAGGCCCCAACCGGGCGGCTTTGCTGCGCAGTGAACTCAATATTAACACCTATCAAGATCTGCTCAACCTTTTCCCGAACCGGTATATTGACAAGACCCAATACTATAAAATTAACGAATTGCAGCCCACGCAAGCTGATGCACAGGTTTTGGGCCGAATCATCCATCTTAAAACCTTGGGCGAAGGCCGCTCCAAACGTATGGTGGGAACATTTACAGATGAAACCGGAACGATGGAACTGGTTTGGTTTCGGGGCCATAAATGGCTACGTGATAGTTTGAAAGTTAATGCGGTTTATGTTGCGTATGGTAAGGTGCAGAAGTTCGGCAGCACCTACTCCATCGCACATCCCGAACTCGAACTATTGGAAGAGCACGAGAAAAACCTGCGCGGCGCAATGCAGCCGGTCTATCCTTCCACCGAAAAATTAAGCAATAAGGGATTGACCAACCGCGCCCTCAACGTGCTTATGCAAAATCTTTTTCTGGAGATCAAGAATGAACTGACCGAATCACTTTCCGAAGCTATCATGGAAAGTCTAAAACTGATGCCCAAGAACGAGGCATTTTTCAACATTCATTTTCCCAGATCACAACCCGATCTCGCCCGTGCACAATTCCGTCTCAAGTTTGAGGAATTGTTCTATATGCAATTGCAGCTCATCATCAAGAACCAACTGCACAAGAGCAAAATTAAAGGATATCCATTTTCTGAAATCGGTGCGTATTTCAACACATTTTACAAAGAGCATTTACCCTTTGAATTGACCAATGCGCAGAAACGTGTGGTCAAGGAAATTCGTCATGATCTTGGGCAGCCGGCACAGATGAACCGGCTTTTGCAGGGCGACGTGGGGTCTGGCAAGACGATTGTGGCGCTAATGGCAATGCTTATGGCGCTTGATAACGGTTTTCAGGCCTGCTTAATGGCACCGACCGAAATTTTATCGGCCCAGCATTTTCAAAGTTTAAGTGAACTTTGCAAACCATTGAATATCACTATTTCTCTGCTAACCGGTTCCAGCAAAATTTCAAAGCGCAGAATCATTCATGAGCAACTGGAAAACGGCGAATTGAACATCTTGATCGGTACCCACGCACTGCTTGAGGACAAGGTGAAATTCAAGAACCTGGGATTGGCGATCATTGATGAACAGCACCGTTTTGGGGTGGCACAGCGCAGCAAACTTTGGCATAAAAACAACTTGCCGCCGCACGTGCTCATCATGACCGCGACACCCATTCCGCGCACCCTTGCGATGAGCGTTTATGGCGATCTGGATGTTTCGGTAATCGATGAACTTCCGCCAGGGCGAAAGCAGGTAAAGACCGTGCACCGTTATGATGCCAACAGGTTAAAGGTTTTTGGGTTTATGCGTAATGAGATCAAAAAAGGACGGCAGGTTTACATCGTTTATCCGCTTATTCAGGAAAGCGAGGTGCTGGACTACAAAGATCTTATGGACGGTTATGAAAGTATCAGCCGGGAATTTGCCATGCCAGATTATCAAATTTCCATTCTGCACGGCCAGATGAAACCAGCTGATAAAGAGTACGAAATGGATCGTTTTGTAAAGGGAGAAACCCAAATCATGGTCGCTACTACGGTGATAGAAGTGGGTGTAAACGTGCCAAATGCTTCTGTGATGGTAATTGAAAGCGCGGAACGTTTTGGGCTTTCGCAACTGCACCAATTGCGCGGGCGTGTGGGACGTGGGGCAGATCAAAGTTATTGCATCCTGATGACGAGCCATAAACTTTCAGAAACCAGCAAGACCCGGCTAAAAACCATGACCAGCACTAACGATGGTTTTGAAATTGCTGAAGTGGACCTAAAACTGCGCGGGCCTGGCGATATAATGGGTACCCAACAAAGTGGTGTTCTAAACCTGAAAATTGCCGATATCGTGGCCGATAATGACATTCTAAAAATTGCCCGTAGCTACGCCAAGGCACTCATCAAAGACGATCCCGCCCTAAAAAATCCTGGAAATACAGCCATTCGTCAAACCTACGCGCAAGTGATGAAGTATAAAAATATTTGGAATTACATATCGTAAACAAAGCTCCATTTTTTATACAATCGTTTTAAAATTTCCGAAAGCTTTTAGAACCGATCAACGACAAACAATTCTTATAAACCGCCACTTCCATTTAAATATATAAATAACCGTTAAAGTTATATTATTGACGCAACCTTTCCGTTATTCCCGCATCCTATAATAGACCAAACTATACTAAATGGAAATTTTCAGCTTTTTGATTATCGTGGGATTACTACTTTCATCATGCACCACAGACGAGGGTAACGAGGAAATGGCAATCTTCAAAAATGATTCAGAACTCAATAAATGGCACAACAAGCAACATTTATGGATGATGTATCAAGATAAAAAGAAAAAACAAGCTTGGAAGCATACAAATCATTCTAAAACGGAGTCTGTACCGACAAATGCTGCATTTGTAAACGTTCAGAAACCATTGGTTTTAGATAGAATTAATTCAGATGAACCTCAAACTGCTTATTCAGAAGTCGGTGTATTAGAAAATTCGGAATATGAACATGAAAATGCTGTCCTGCAAGAGCACTAGAATATAAATACCTTCTCGTTTTCCAAAAAATAACCTTCTTTAATTGAAAATAACACATTTGAGGCCGTTTTTCGGATGAAGCCTGTATTTCAAAAAATTTTGTCTCTTTTGTAATAGGTAACAATGCATTAACTTCCCTACTTCAAAAACTGCTAAAAAAGGGATATAAGCCTATATTTGCACCTCCAAAAAAACATGATGCAAATATCTTACAACTGGCTCAAACAATTCATAAACACGGACTGGAATCCGCAGAAAACCGGCGAACTCCTTACCGATCTCGGTCTTGAGGTAGAGGGCATAAAAACTTTTGAAAGCGTGAAGGGCAGCCTTGCGGGTATTGTCGTGGGCGAAGTGCTCACCTGCGTAAAACACCCCAATGCAGACCGGCTGCAACTTACTACCGTTTATCTGGGCAGCGGCGATCCCGTACAGATTGTTTGTGGAGCCCCCAATGTTGCCGCTGGTCAAAAAGTGCCGGTAGCCACCGTGGGAACTACGCTTTATGATGCAAAAGGAGAAGCATGGACCATAAAAAAAGGAAAAATAAGAGGCGAGGTAAGCAACGGCATGATCTGCGCTGAGGATGAACTGGGGCTGGGCGAAAGCCACGACGGTATTATGGTGCTTGACGAAAGCTTAGAACCCGGTACACTACTATCAACATTATATGACGTGGAGCGCGATCATGTTTTTGAAATTGGTCTTACCCCAAACCGCGCAGATGCCATGAGTCACATGGGTGTTGCCCGTGACCTGCGCGCCGGAATGATTCAGCTTAAAATTAATTCTGAGTTTTTAACACCTTCCACAAGTTCCTTCAATGTAGCAAACCGTACGCAAAAAGTTTCGGTGACGGTGGGCAATCCGGAGTTGGCCCCGCGGTATTGTGGCGTCACCATTAGCAACCTGAGCATTCACGAGTCGCCGGCGTGGTTAAAGAACAGATTAAAATCCATCGGGTTAACGCCTAAAAATAATGTGGTCGACGCTACCAATTATGTTCTGCACGAGCTGGGCCAACCATTGCATGCTTTTGATCTTGCCAAAATCAACGGAGAAGAAATCAATGTAAAAACCGTGGCAACTGGCACAAAGTTCACTACGCTGGATGGTGTGGAAAGAGAATTGCATGAAGAGGATCTAATGATCTGTGATGCTAAAAAACCCTTGTGTATTGCCGGCGTTTTTGGAGGTGAAGGTAGCGGGGTGAGCGCGACCACAACATCTATATTTTTAGAAAGTGCCTATTTTGATCCCATAAGCATTCGTAAAACGGCAAAAAGACATGGGCTCAATACAGACGCTTCCTTCCGCTTTGAGCGGGGCATAGATGTAAATATTACCAAATATGCCTTAAAACGTGCCGCCCTTCTTATACAGGAAGTTGCCGGCGGTGAAGTCACCAGTGATATAGAAGATATTTATCCCAAAAAGGTGGAAGATCACCAGGTATTGCTCAATTATGAGCGTGCCTATAAACTTATTGGGGAAGAGATCTCAAAGGAGACCATAAAATCCATTCTGGCCTCGCTTGATATTAAGATTATCAATGTAACTGAAACCGGTCTAGGAATGACGGTACCGAACTACCGCAACGATGTGACCCGTGAGGTAGATGTAATCGAAGAAATATTACGCATTTATGGCTATAATAATATAGATTTTAAGCAGAAATTAAACGCCTCCATATCACCAAGACACCGTTTTGAAGATTACCGTGTTCAGAATATCATAGGCGACCTGTTGGCCGGTCTGGGTTTTTATGAGATCATGAGTAACTCGCTCACTGCGCCAGGTTATATTCAACTAAGTGATTCTCTAAAAGAAGAGCATAATGTAACGATGCTCAACCCATTAAGCAATGACCTAAGCGTAATGCGCCAAAGTATGCTTTTCTCTGGGCTCGAAGCTGTGGCTCATAATTTAAACCGAAAACAGAATGATTTTAAGTTTTTTGAATTCGGTAAAACCTACCATAATTATAAAGGTGGGCGCGAGGAACAAAAATGCCTCAGCCTTTTAATCACGGGCAACCGCACCGGAGAACACTGGACAAGCCAATCGCAACCCACTACTTTTTTCTATCTCAAAGGTCTGGCATATGCAATACTTGAACGCCTGGGCCTATCTGAAATCAACGAAAAACCGGTAAAAAACGATGTTTTCGCCGAAGGCTTACAACTTAGCGCAGCAAAAAAACAGATCGTAGAATTGGGAAATATCCGCAAAAAAGTTACTGCACATTTAGACATAGCGCAGGAAGTGGGATACCTAATTTTTAACTGGGATAATGTATTATCTCTGCTTAACAAGAAAAAAAACCTCTTTGTACCCATTTCCAAATATCCCACCGTACGCCGAGATTTCGCCCTACTTTTGGACGAAAATACACCATTTTCGGCTATTTATGACATTGCTGAAAATACGGAGAAAGAGTTGCTGCGCACTGTAAATCTCTTTGACGTTTATGAAGGGGAAAGCCTCCCCTCCGGTAAAAAAAGTTATGCGGTAAGTTTCATCTTTCAGGATAAAGAAAAAACCCTCACAGATAAGCGGGTAGACAAAATAATGGATACTTTAAAGAGCCGTTTTGAAGACGAAATTGGAGCTATTCTGCGATAATACTTTAGCATTTAAAATAGTGTAAATTAATTGCTGTTATATTAACTTTACGTTGCTAAAAAAAAAGAAAATGCTATTTAACAGAACAAACGTACATCAGAAATTGTTGCGGGAGCGAGATAGGTCTAGTGATTCCGTCGATATACTTGCACAATTTCACCGTGTACTTGCAGAAGATGCAAGCCGTGAGAACCGTATAAATATTGCTTTACGAGCGGAAGGAAATGAAAATTTTAACACTTTTGATTTTGATAAATTAGAAGGCGCCCGCATTTTTCACGAAGATACCATTCGCACAATCTGTATCGATTACCGCTTACGCTTCCTCGATACCCATTTTTTTAAAGGTAAAATTCCTCAGGAAGGAATAAGCGAGATTAAAAAACTGGAACGCGAACATAATATACCACTTAGCGGGTTTAAGATCATTGCACCTTCTAAAATGTTCGTGCTTAACAAAACAGACGATCCACTATTGTTCGCGCCAATGGGCAACGGGTATTATTACCTTATTCATAAATGGGGAAAAGACCTCCACCCTTTCCGTAAATTAATGATGTGGCCATTTAAATCGTTTGAAAACTTAATCTTTACCATTTTTCTTTCCAGTGTTCTGGTAACCATGCTTGTTCCGGATGGACTTTTTGCTAAAAAGCAATCCTTCATTCAAGATATAATGGTTTTTTTATTCATGTTTAAATCCATTGTAGCTGTGGTTATTTTTTATGGTTTTTCTTCTGGTAAAAATTTTAATACTGCCATTTGGCAAAGCAAATTTGACAAATCTCAATAATTTTGAAAGAAACTGATTACGAGCACGTTTTTACCGGATCTGCCATAAAGGCAAACTATTTGAAAAATATTTTTGACGAGGAAGGGATTTCCGCTGTAGTTAGAAATGATCAAGATAGTCAGTTAAGGGCCGGTTTTGGCGGTGCTTATGCTAATCAAGCACTTATTTTCGTCAAAAGAATTGAATCTATGCGTGCCAAACGTATTGTAGAACGAAAAATGGACGAAGAGGCCGTACCATCTGAAATTCTGGAGAAACAAGCTACGGAAAGTCGTATTGAGGATGAAAAAACGAGTAATAAAAATGAGAGACGTTTGCCTTTTAAAAAAAGAGGGGCAAACAAGCGCTCTATTTTCAATATTTCGCTCAATGTGGCGCTTATCCTGTATTCTTTATGGCGTCTATACCCGCTTTTACAAGGCGAAGAATTGAGCACTTGGCGTATTCTCTTAAGCGGTTTTATTCTTGTTTTTTGCAGCGTAACCGTAGTGAATTATTTTAGGAAATAAAGCATTCCCTTGCTTGCTCTCCTTTATCAATACAAGTATTATATTAGTATTCAGTATTATAGAGGTCAACAGTTAAATGCATAGTTATATTGGAGATAATATTCTGTGAATCATTGTTTTAAAAATGTTATTTTTTTAAACAGGCAGATAAACCCCTCCGCCTATCGGCACCTCCCCTTGAAAATAAGGGGAGGAACTACGGAACATCATTCTTCT
>JBDNGW010000520.1:0-3716 GCA_041689735.1 Leeuwenhoekiella sp.
TTTTAAAAAACCATCTACTAATGATTCTTTGGACCAATTATCCCTTAAATATTGATCATTGTACACTTGAGAGCCGGATACCATAACATGCTTATCTAATGCCAAATTTTCCCCTTTTTCATTCAAAATTTTAAATTCCGATAGGGCATAACCATAGTAATTTCCATTATTATCATCCACATTAGGTCTAGGTTCCATTCCCGTATAACCAAGATTTATTGAATCCGTTTTCTTCAATTGAGAAACCAATATCCTTACGTATCGTGCTTTGACAGGCTCTATTTTTTTCTTATAGAACTTATTCTTTTTCACAAAATCTGTCGCATTTTCATCGGCTATTGAGGAAAACTTATGGAAGTCCTCATTATTCGAGATATCTATTCTAAATTGTTTTGGAAATAGATAAAAATTATCCTTTTCAAATTGAGCTGGATACAATTGAATTTCTTCAATAGTTTCAACCTTACCCAAATCGACAATTATCCATTTGGCCATATTAGGTTTAGTTGAAATATTTGATTTATAACCAAATTTATTGTTATACTGACTTTCCTTTGGTACGTTTTGTGATTTGGCGCCAATCCATTTTGCAATCCAATCCTCTTTATTCAAAAGTCCCATTGACCAATATCTTACTGAACTCCAATTGCTTACATTTCCATTCATGTCCCAAACCCTTACTTTCCAATAATAAAACTTCTGAGATTGCACCGTTTTGCCATTAAAAGTTATCTGATTGGTTTGATTAGACTCAACTTTTCCTGAATCCCAGACATCCGACATATTTTTAGATAAGGATATGGAATCACTCGCCACCAAAACTTGATATGCAAGTTGCTTTTGACCTCTTTTATCGGATTCCAACTCCCAACTTAAACGTGGATGTTTCACATCTACTCCCAAAGGGTTTATCAAATATTCACACCTCAGATTCACAATAGTTATATCATTAGATTTAACAGTCGAAGTCTCTCGATTAAATGCCAGGCAATTAATACTGAAAAATAGAAGCGAGAAGCAAATAAGATAGTTAAGTTTCATGTGTTATATTTTTAAGGTTATTTTAGACAAAATCTCTCGTGAAATTTTATTCCTAAAGTATCTTTTTAAGATTTCCGAAAAAGATTTTGCATTTAGTAAAATTTTAAAAGTTAAAATTCATTTAAGGGTTTTGTTCAAGATTACCCACTTGGATTTCCCGATCTGGGATAGGGAATATTAATTTATCAGGAGTTACAATATAACTACTACCCGGCAAAAATGAGTTTTTGGGTTTAAGATACTCACCATTTTTAGTCATGACCTCTATTGCTTTTTCTGTTCTTACCAAATCCAACCATCTTTTGTTCTCAAAAGCCAATTCAATACGTCGTTCATGAGCAATTATTTCCCGTAGTAAAGATTGATCAGTTTCATTTACAGCTGTTAAACCGGCCCGAGTTCTCACTTTATTTAAGAATGGCAACGCTTCAGATGACTTGTTTAACTCGTTCTTCACTTCGGCCATGGCTAAAAGTGCTTCAGAATAACGATAAACAGGCATGTTGACACCAGTGTTGTAAACCATGCTGTGGGGTGTTAAAAACTTTTTTATAAACGCATAAGATATTTTATCGGGAGGGGTAGTATAGCCTATGGGACTCTTAACTGCCTCAATAACCATATTTTCAACAACTCCCGTACCTTCAATAATTTCTATAGATGCCTCCAAACGCGTATCACCCGATTCATAACTGTCTATCATCTCCTGAGTTACCTTGTTCCAGCCAGCATATTTAGCAGCACCTTGGAAACCTGTAATAAGGCTGACATCATCGGAAAGTGGCATCCATGGATATGGAATATCCGTTTGCAGACCTTGAACCCCATCCTGAAATTGGACTTCAAATATTGATTCTATACTGTTTTCATGTGACAAATCAAAAACGGAGGCATAATCGGGCAACAATCCATAACCCATTTGAAGAACAGGATTTAGCTAGGATTCAGCTGATTTATAATCGTGCCGGGTCAGGTATACATCAGCAAGCAGCATTCTTGCCGAACCTTTACTAGCCCTACCAACTTGTGGAAAAGGAGAACCCAATTTTTGAATGGCATCATTTAGATCATCAATGATCAATGTATAAACATCATCAACTGAGGCACGTGGCTGGTATGAATTTTCCACATTAAATACAGGAGCAATGTAAAGCGGGACCCCACCAAAATATCTTACCAAATTAAAATATAATAATGCCCGTATAAACTTGGATTGCCCAATCATACTATCTAAATCATCTTGTGATAAATAATCCTTTTGTCCCGATGATAGTTCGGCTATGATTTTATTGCATCGGGAAATTCCTACGTAACAACCGATCCATTTTTCAGGAATAATTGCAGACGAGCCGTCGTCTAAAAAATTGTCCGTAAACTCCATGTCTAGATATTGCGGACCACGATTACCACCATTAAATGCATAGAATGTATTATCAGACCTCATTTCTCCCATTACCCAAGAAGCCCTACCGCCAAAAACCACTCTTAGAGATGCATACGCTCCTATCATGGCTTGATCAAATTGGTCTTTGTTCGTGAAAAAATTTGTGTTTGTTATAGAACTCTGCGGTGTCAAACTCAAAAAGTCATCGGAGCAAGAGGTTACGAGTAAAATGCTAATTACCATTAATAAAAATCTAGTTTTCATATCATTGAATATTTGTTGGTTAAGAAATTATCTATTAAATTAAAGCTTATCCTTTAGAAAGACAAATTGAGTCCTATCGAAAAAGTTCGAGGTACTGGATAGGCAGCTTGATCCACACCTTCGTTCAACCCGTTTAAACCATTTGTACTTACCTCGGGGTTCATCCCTTCATATTTAGTCCATACAAGGGCCTGTTGCACCCCAAAATATAAACGGCAATTCTTGATAATGTCATTTTTCCATGGAACTTTGTATCCTAGGGTAATATTTTTCACGGTTAAATACGAGCCATCTTCAACCCACCTACTATTTGCATATCTTGCAAAGTTTGTTCCAGGCCCTGTGGATTTAGGATATATACCTCCCCCTGGGTTTTCAATCGAGCGCCATCTATCCAACAATCCCGGTACTACATTAAATACCCCATCCTGGTTTTCTGACCATTCTCGTACACCGTTAATTACGTCTTGACCATAAGCCCCAGCAATTACAATACTTAAATCAAAGTTTTTATAGTTAAAGTTATTGGTGATCCCATAATGAAATTTTGGGTTCGGACTACCAATAAATGTTCTATCACCATCCCTAGTTATTTCACCATCCCCGTTCAAATCCTTGTATCGCACGGTCCCGACTTCCGAAGAAACATGTTTTGGCTGGGTATCAAACTCCGCCTGAGTCATATAAACACCATCATATACATAGCCCCAAAACATACCCAGTGGCATTCCCACTTCGGTCTTCCAATACGTGCCTTGTTCTCCTATACCTCCAAGAGGAGTGTTATTTAATCCTAATTGCATTACCTCATTTCTGTCAAACGAAATATTAAAATTGGTCTTCCATAGAAAATCTCCTGTAGTATTAATTGTATTAGCGGAAGCTTCAAAGCCCCAGAAGTGGAATTCCCCTATATTTGATTGTATATTTGAGAATCCCGAACCATATGGAATATCAATTTGGTACAACATATCACTGGTTGTCTTATCATAGTAATCAAATGTAAAGGAAAGTCTGTTTTGAAAAA
>JBDNGW010000521.1:0-2139 GCA_041689735.1 Leeuwenhoekiella sp.
CCTTTTTTTAAACAAATGCCGTTCTAGACCTACAAAGATCCGTACCTCGCTGATACACTTCAACAGGCTCAGCACACTGCCCCGTAGGTCACCACATCTTTTTACTTAAAAAATCAAACAAGGACATTACTCCCAGTGCTGCCGCTTTTCCTCTTTTTCCATATACTCATTGATCCTGCGCTCTTCCCATTTTTTGTTGAACACTGGATTTATTTCAAATGCACTTAAATAATCAAAAACAATCCCAATGCCCCAACCGGCGGTAACCCATAAAAACCAAGGGTAGGACCAGCTGTTTTGGTAGTAATTTAGCCCAGCGAGAAATAGGTTTACAATTAAAAAAACGATAAGGTGAGAATAAAATTTCTTGATTTTCTGTACCTTTTGTTTGGCTTCCAAATAATTATCTTCAGAGTTTTTCATGTTGTTTTTGATTTTTATTCATTAATTCCTTGATTTTACGCTCTTCCCAATCCTTCCCCAAAATAAAACTGCCGTTGAACGCTGAGAAACCGTGCAATAGCAAACCCAGACCCCAACCGGCCGCAGGGAATATTACCCACGGAAAGCCGCTGGTCAAATAATTTAATATTGCAAGGGCGGGGATGACCACGCAATAAGAGGTAAGGTTTCCATAAAAGCCCTTTTCTTTTTCCACTTGTTCTTTGGCACGCAGATAGCTTTTCGATTCATTTATTGTTGTTGCCATGGGTATTATAGGTATATGTTTTGTTTGTTTGGTCAATAATGGTAAAAGCACGATAAATTCTTCTTCGGTCTTAAGGATTTCCACTTGGCGACGGGTCAACAAATTATAGCGTTCCTTAATATTTGAGAGTCCCACTCCACTGCTGTTTTTTAAAATTTCCTTGGACTGCAGGTTATTTTTAACCACGAGCATTTTCTGCGATTCATATATTGAAATTTTCAAAGGAGAGGCTTCCATCACTTTATTATGTTTTACCGCATTTTCCAGCAAAAGCTGAAGGGAAAGTGGTACTACTTTGGCCTGACTTTCGAGCAAATCTGCTGAAAATTCGAAAATTATCGCCTCTTCAAAGCGCATTTTTAAAAGATCTATATAAATTTTGGCAAACTGAAGCTCTTCGGCAACCGTTACCAGGCCCTTGTTTTTTTGCTCCAGCACGTACCGATAGACTTTAGACAGTGAACCAGTAAATTTCTGTGCCTTTTCAGGATCCTCTTCTATCAATGCCGCCAGCACGTTAAGACTATTGAACAGAAAGTGAGGATCCAGTTGATTTTTAAGCGCATCAAACTGCGCATTTGCCGTACCGGCGATAATTTTTTGGTCCTTTACTTTTTGTTCCTGCAGCGCTTTATAGAAATAAATCAGGTAAAACACAAGCATTACTGCGATCGTAAAGATTAATGGAAAAAAATAATACGAAAATTGCTCCTGTTCCAGAAACTCATTAAACGTATATTCATTTGTAAAAATGACATGATGAACTGCCCTACACGAAAAAAACGTAACAAGGGTCAAAATAATAGAACCCGATGAAGCCATTGCAATCGCCTTTACCGGGGTTTTATCCCAACTGAATCTTCTATTGAAAAAGTTGAAAAAACATGCATTTACCGCTGAAATGGAAAAGGAATAGAAAAAGAAGATTCCCAGTGTCTTAATATCCATTAAATATTTCAATTTAAAATCAGAAAAAACAAGATTGATGACGATCACTATCACAGTGATCACCAAACTTATTTTTAGGATACGCAGTAGTCTTATCATGGTGGCTCTATTATAGTGCTTAGCGATTTTTTAAACTGATTCCTTACTAATTCTAACCCGATAGGTGTCTGGATTGTGAACCTTGGCGTTGTCTAAAATTACTTAAATATCCGGATATTTAACTATTTTAGCGAGATTCGTAATCCCGATAGCTATAGAGAGAAAATCAGTTTGAATTGACTTTAAACAAGCTCTTACATTATTTGCACAATGTCATGGCTTTCGCGAGCTCTTCTTTTCCCCACTTAGGATCTGTTTAGAAATAACCTGCCCATTTCTATGGGTTCTTTTGCCCAGCAACTGCGCCTGCCTTTGCCGGTAGGCAGGTTGAAAATACTCGCCATAGCTACGGCTATGTCTGCGTTTTTCGCCTTGTTGATGAA
>JBDNGW010000522.1:0-6052 GCA_041689735.1 Leeuwenhoekiella sp.
AATTAAGTACTTTACCTATTCCATCATCTACCGATTTTACAGTTTTAAGATAATCGCGCAAATAACGGTGGTACATAAATTTTGCAAGTTCTCTGCCTTCTGGTTTTTCCTTTAAAAATTTTTCGTTCCTGGGACCATAAACGGAATCCCATGCGGCCATCTGTTCCTCGGTCATCCGGTCAAATGGTGCAGGCAAACGACTCGGTTCTCCGGTAAAGGGATTCTTTTCAAATTTCATATCCCACCCCCAATACATATCATTTACAATTTCCATCTCCTGCTCACGGGCAGCAGTGCCTCTACCCTCATAATCATCAAAGAAATTTTCGGGAAATTCAAATTCATGGTCCTCAAGAAAACCAAGATACTGCTTTTCGGGCATCCAATCACGATGTGGGGCTTTTGTATGAAAATTTACGGCAAAAGGTTTACTTTTATCCCACCCTTTCTCAAGCCAATCTATTACAGATTGTGTAATAATGGACGTACTATGCCCCTCGTATTTTACCTCTTTGCCATTTTCAATGAATTCAGGATTATAGTAATTGCCTTGTCCCGGTAAGGTTATTGAGTAATCAAATCCCTGAGGAGCACCTCCAAGATGTATCTTACCAATCAAGGCTGTCTGATAACCGGCCTGCTGCATAAGTTTCGGGTAATTCTGCTGGTCCCAGTTAAATGGTCCTACGTTATCGATTTTACCATTGATATGGTTGTATGTACCTGTCAGCATAACTGCACGGCTTGGGGCACAGATTGAATTTGTGACAAAACTTTTCATGAAAATAGCTCCCTCCTTTGCAAGGCGGTTCATATTGGGAAAAAGGACAGTATCCAGCAAACCTTTACCATAAGCATGGATAGCCTGTTGGGTATGATCATCAGTCATAATGAAGAGAACATTGGGTCTGGGTTGTTGCTCTTCTGTTTTATTATGTATTTTATTCTGGCACCCAGCTGCAACCCCCGCTACCAATGCTAATAAAAGAAATGCTTTAAATAAATTCTGATTCATAATTTCTGTTTGAATGTGCTTATTATTAATTAATAGTAAATCTTCTGCATTTTCTCGTATTTACAAATCTTTGTTATGGATATTGAGCCTCAATAGTTATCTTATAAGTAAAGCCGGAGATTCTATAGATATGGTTTTTCTTACTTCAGGTCCTTTGCTGGTCCATTGTCCAAGTGCTCTTCTTTCTTTTTCAGCCATTTCCATAAGCTTCTTTACCATCTCAGAATGCTGTTCTGACACATCTTCCATTTCACCCGGATCTTCATTTAAATTGTACAACTTAATATTATCTGGAAAATTTGTACCTCGATAAGTGCTCTTCATTATATTCTGCCTCTCTTCTTCGGAAAACTGCCCTAATAAATCAAGTTTCCAGTCGCCATATCTAACTGCCATAAGATACCCGGCATGCCAGTAAAAATAAGGCCGGGGCTCACGTTTTACCCCCGGGTTAAATAAGTAATCTGAGATATTTGCGCCATCCCTCTTTACATTATCGTTAATCTGAGAATTTGCCAATGTCGTAAAAGTCGGATATAAATCGAGTACAGAAGCAGGAGAATTACATGTAGTCCCTGGATCAATTTTCCCCGGCCACCAGGCAATAAAGGGCACGCGAACACCACCTTCATGGATCTGTCCTTTTCGTCCTTTCAGGATTCCATTACTAGCCCACCAGTGTGGTGCAACACCATTATCCGAAGTAAAGATTACCAGCGTGTTCTTATCCAGCCCCTCTTTTCTAAGGTAGTCTAGGATCTCACCGGTTGACCAGCTAATTTCGGCAACCGATGCTCCGAACCCTTGCCTGGGATTGTTTGTCTGACGGTGAAATTGTTCTCTGGCTGCTACAGGATTATGGGGCATCGTATGCGCTAAATAGAGAAAGAAAGGCTGTTCCTTATTTTCACTTATCCATTTAATTGATTCTTCCGTATAGCGTTTGGTAAGTGAGCCTTGATCAGCTTTCTTACTTTGTTCTAACTGGTCTATAACTGTTTCGTTCTGCATTAAGGGCAATAGGCGTTCATCCTGTTTTCGAATCCCCATATCGTTTGAATAAGGAAGACCAAACCAATAATCAAAACCATGCCTTACCGGCAGAAATTCCGGTTGGTCACCCAGGTGCCATTTACCAATAATCGCTGTTGAATATCCGGCATTTTTCAGTACCTCAGGCAACGTTGTTTCTTCCGGATTTATACCTTTTTCAGCTTTCGGGAAAAGTACCCATTGATTTTTTGCGTCAAGATCTAAATCTACGCGCCGTGCATAACTGCCTGTCATCAGGCCAGCCCGGGAAGGGGTACATACAGGTGCCCCTGCATAAAAATCTGTAAACCGAAGCCCTTCAACAGCCATCCGGTCTATTTCAGGCGTTTGATTCCACAAAGAGCCATAGCTGGATAAATCGGCATAACCCAAATCATCACAAAATATTAAAATAATATTAGGAGGAGTTGATGGGTCTTGGGCATACAAATTACCCATTACGCCCATAATAAAAAATACCAGAAGGTTTCTCATGTTATTAAATTTCAAGGTCCAATTGCAGCTTAACTTTTTATTATTTTCTTTCCAGTACTAAATTAACCTTTTTCCATGGATAGGGATAAGCGCTGATCCATAATTCAGGATTGAAATTTAGGTTCTCCTTGTCGTAACCAAGCACAAATACTTCAATATCCTTTCCTACATACTCTTCTTTTAAAGGAATATAGTATGTGTAATTTTCGTCTTTGTTTGTGTTAAAGCCTTCCCATGGATTGGAAAGGTGGGAGGGTGCGCGGTCAGGAGCACCTACCCATTTTCCATCAACTTTTGCCGCTGCATATGCTCCTTCTCTGCCATGTTTTCCATTTATGGCGACGCTTAAATAGCTGCCCTCCGGAATTTCGTCCAAAATGACGGTAGATCTCCAGGCTTTCTCAGCTCTTTTGGAACGAGGATGTGCAAACAGATTGGAGGCTTTCCATTCTGACCTATCCAGTTTTTTACCGTCAGAAATTCCTTCAATTTCAACAATTTGTTGAGGGAAATTCCTGAAACGCAAATAGCGCACAGGTTTGCCTATCTCAATGTTTATTTTCGTTCCGGCAAGGTATGTCAATTGCTCCCAGCTTTTCAGGTCGCTGGAGATCTCAACATAATTCCCTTCGCCTGTTTTCAATGGCTGCAATGAAAAAATATCCGGGACCATAAGTAACAATTGATCAACATGTTGAACAGATCCCAGATCGAGGCGTAAAGCGTTATTATCTGATTTATATCTAGGAGCAGGCCAGAATCCGGTTGAAAGATCCCCATCAAATAAGTTACGGTCCCATACACCCCTGTCAACAAAGGCCTTCTGATTAAAAAAAGCATCACGTGCAGCTTTGACCTCAGGAATGGAGGTTTCTCCGGAACGCTGCAGCGATCGGACTTCCAGCGCATTATTATCTGCGGCAAATACTGTTGCTTCATAAAGCTGTTCAGCATCATCAGGCACCGGTATTTCGGTAAAAGTTCCAAGTTTTCTATGAACTTTGTTTTTAAGCAATTCCCCGGGGAAAGAAATTGTTGTTTTTTTACCCTTTATCAAATTTCTGTTTTCCTTTCCCTCAATTCTTGCTGTTTTGTATTGACCGGCATTCAGCAGGGTGATGTCGGTTTTTGTACCTGGCATACCAAGTATTTCAATTTCAATAGGTTGTTCTTTAACATTTTTTATTACCTGAAAATCAGAACCCATAAGTGCCGGCTCATCATATTCTTTTGAAGTGGCCAATAACATAGATGACCGAAACGGCATCACTTCCACTGTGACCTGATCTCCTTTATTAAAGGTGCCAATCACTTTTTCGGTAGGATGCAATTGCACCAAGGTAATTTTATCGTTCGATTCAATACCAATTTCCTCATCTAATTTAACTGTATAGGAATCGGCAGTCCATTTTAGGTTTCTCAAGGTTATGATACGATGATCTTTATCTCCCCGCGAAACAGCATGGGGGCCGTACGATTCAGGAAGAACTTTTCCGTTTATCAGAATATCCTTGTATTTCCTGTGCAGGTTGTAAATACGTGCCAGTTTGGGATATTCTTCATCACTCAGCAACCAGGGGTTTCCGTAAATCTGAGGCGCTAATATCAGGGAGCGGTTAAAAGCCTGCAAAACAAGGTCATCTTCCCAATAATCAAGGCAGGATGAAATGCATACGCCATGGTCTTCTGTGAGTCGCTTCAATTCGGGAACAAGTCCCCGTGACAAAGCTTGCGCTCTGTGGTGAGGAGCAGTCATGCTATTGGTCATGTGGACATCTATATAGGTTTCAGCACCTCCGAATAAAAAAGTTGTAGCATGCTTCTTTGCTTCCTCACTAAGATTTAACCTGTGATTTAAAAAAATCAGGTCTGGTGAATATTTTCTGCACTCTGTCATCATTCGTATAAATGCATCCTGCTTCTCATCCCTTAACTGCCCTACCACCGCATCGAATTTCAACAGCTGGAATTCATAATCTTTACATAGTTTAACGATCATATCTATCCTTGCCTGCTCTTCTTCTGGTGTGTCTCCAAAGCCATCAGGACCACCCCATACACCCAACCGGATTCCCAAATCTCTTGCCTGCTGATACAAAGGATCAAAGCCATTGGGGAATTGTTTTTTAAAACGGTCAGAATATATGCTTCCGTAAAACCTTGCTCCATCTATTGCCCCGGCATCAAATGCATAAATGTCCAACTGCATGCCATAGTTTTTTTTAGCCAGGCGAAAAAATCCAGATTGATCCTTGTTTGTTCCTCATCTGTTCCCTCATTAGTATTGTTTATCCAGCTAAAATACTCTGCTTTTGAAGGTGTCTTTTCATCAGCTCCGGGAAAAACTTTCTCCTGCGCTTTTACTTTTATAATAGAAAAAGACAGCAACATAAAAATGACCGTAATATCTTTCATGATTATTTATTAATTAAAGTTGAGTCCACTCCGAATACTATAAAACGTGCTGAATCGTCTTAAAAAGGATCAATCTCTTAATCGTAATCAACTGAATTTCAATAGGATAAAATATATCAAAAGTTCTTATTTGATCCGGTTTTCCAAGAATTAGACTTTTCGGAGTGGACTCAAAGTTGTAATTATTTAATACGCTTTCACCCAATTAAATTCCATCCCATTCTAATTCATGGAGTAAGGACGCTCTCTTTTCCTGGTTAGCAAATTTATCCATCAAAATAAAAACCTTCTTCTTATAAGCGGTTTTATCCGCTTAATCTTTGTCATTTATTCGAAAATAAACGAATAATAAAGTTTATTCATTCTAATGGCCGCTAGGCCATCAGGCTTTTCATGATAGAAAATATTTAAATTAGTAATACATGTTATTCAAAGCCTCCATTTTTCTGGGCAGCCAGATATCCATTTCTCCTTTTCCCCTGTTCAACCAGGATAAATAAGGTATTGCAGTGAAATCAACTGATTTCATTTTCCCCTCTTCATTAACCCCTTTTTGGCTTTCCCTTCCACAATGATGATCTCTCCGAGGATATCTGCCATTTAGCGATCATTAAGCTTCGCATCATCCTGAAAAATGGTATTGCTTGTTTTCCTATTATGTCTTTTACTTATCATGAGCTACTGCCTTTACATCAGCCCAATTACCCAATGCATTTTTACCTGTAAATTCCAGGGAGATCAAGTCGAGATTGCTTACATCAATATCGATCACCTTTTCTTCATCGCCTTTATCCATTTTACCGCTATCGTAAATCGTTTTGCCTCCAAAAAAGTCTTCCACAAGGATTCTGAAACGACCCGACGTGCTATCGGGAGATGCCTCATCCAGACCGACCACTGCCTGTAAACGATCGGCTTTTCCATTCAGCTTATACATGAAAAGCGATCCGTTTTTGCAGCCAATACCTTTTTCATAAATTTTTCCGTTGATGGTGATCTTTTTACCATTATATGATTTATCCATCACGGGATCCGCGCTTCTGTCTTTTTTCATAATATAGTAAATATCACTCAGGTAGGTTGTTCCGGCCTTTG
>JBDNGW010000523.1:0-3028 GCA_041689735.1 Leeuwenhoekiella sp.
CTAAAAAGTATAAAAAATAAAATCGCAGTTATGACTCCACCAGATAAACTTATAGCCATACTGGAGAACAGATCAAAGTAAAATTCATTCATAATTTTAGTATCTAAAAAATTTAACCTAATATATAATTCATTTATAGATTAAATGAGGAAAAAATGAAAAATTCAAATTGAACTATTAATTGGTAGGGGATAAATCACTTATTCATACAACTTTTGAAAATAATGAAGACAACTTCATTATTACTTTATTAGTTTGATTTTAATTTATTTTGAATTAAAAAGAGCCCTTACAAACTCCTTTTTAGGCAAGTTCCAGATGATTTTTAGATCTTCGGTTAGACTGCTTTCCCCATCTAAAAACCTAAAAATACGGTCCGTGGGATTGTTCTTGAACATCGCTTCAAAAATGAAGCTTCCCTGCCCGTTTTTACGATAGAGCACATCCAGAAATAAGCGATCGTACCAGCGGTAACGGTCACACGTTTTCCAGTTTCTAAAGTCATCATTTTCCTTTAAGAAATCAACCAATTCTGCAGTGCGCTTTTGCGTATAGCTAAAGGTAAAACCGGTGCTCGCACGCGTCCAACCACCTGCTGTTCCTATATTTACAATATGTTTTGAATTTCGTTTTTCAAACGGAAAAACGGTCATCGGGATACAGCCACGTTCTGTTGCGGTGATAGTATAATTATCGATTTTATGATCATTTAGATAGTCTTTAATTCCGTTTTCATAGGTTTCCGTGGGCAATAATTCTTCGGAAAACAGCGTGTACTCCACAAGCGCTTCGGTAGGTGAAGTGGGCAGCACATACATGAACCGGGTATTTCCGCGCTGCGGAATGCTGAAATCCATAAAAATCGCTGTTTCGGGGTCAAAAACGGACTTTTCAGTACGTATAAACCAACCAATAAAATGCTGGTTCAAGACGATATGTTTCTTTTGATCCTTTAAGATTTCCGGTGGAAGCAGGCTGTTAAAAAGCTTACTAGCATTGTAAGTTTGCGCTGCTGTACTTACTTCAACGCCGGTGGCGGTTTCTTTAAAATCTCTGACCGCTTCGACCTTAAAGGTTACTTGTCCGCTTTTTTGCAGCCGCTTAAAACACAATTCGTAATAGGCTGAAGCTTTAATTTTATTGTAGGTGTAGGGATTAATGGGGATTTCCGCCTTAAAATCGGCACTTTTAAACCCGATTTTACGCCATTTTTTACTGATTATCGCTTCCCAAGGGCTGTCTTTGCGATGCCAGAAACACCAAGTACGGTCATCTTCTTTTTTTTCTTGCCTATCGAGAAGCAGGATTTTTTTATCTTGAAAAAACGGATCTTCGGTCAATTGGAGCGCAAGACCCAGGCCTGAGAGTCCGGCTCCCAGAATAATGTAATCATAAAACGATTCTTGAACCATTAGTGTTTAATCTAAATAATTAAGCGATAGTGCTATCTTTGAAATGGTGAGTTTCAATAAATTTAGCTCTAGCCCAGTTTTGCTTACTTAAAACGCTGTAAATATTTCACGTAGTCACTTCAAGTTTTTTTGGAGTAGCGATAGCGGAACCAAAAAAGTACCTGCCTTTGCCGGTAGGCAGGTCGAGAAGTCTACCCTGTTAATTGATACTTAAGGCTTCTCGATACGTCGTTTCCCTTCGCTATCGCTATGGAAAAGGTCACTCGAAGTGACATAGGTTTAAACCATAGCTCAAATTACCCTTAACTGTACATCAACCTGATTTTATCCTGATTTAGCCAATTTTTAGTCAAAAAAACGTTTTTAAGCCTTAATGTTAAAATTAATATATAGAAGGTTTTAGCGCTTCTGTCTTTTTTAGTTTTGCTGTTCAAAATTAACCATTAAGTCATCATGAGAAAAACAATATTTTTTGCGGTCGCTTTTCTTTGCGGCACCGTTCTATTTGCCCAGGAAACCGAAGAACCCATTTTTACCGAACGACCGGGAGCAAGCAGTGGCACTGGAGTACTCGCAAAAGGTGTTCTTCAAGTGGAGACGGGAGCGCAGTACCAAGAACTCAAATATAGCAATGTAAAACAAAAATACTGGACGTATAATACAACGCAGTTACGTTATGGACTGCTCGATAATTTTGAGGTGCGTCTCTCCTGGGACTCCCAAGAAATTAAAACCGAAGTTTCGGGCAAAGAAATCAACGATAAAATGGCTGGTTTTACACCACTTACGGCCAGTTTTAAATTAGGTGTTATCCAGGAAAAAGGGATCCTTCCGCAAATGGCATTTATAGGAAGCCTTTATCTTCCCTTTGCAGCTGCTACCGATTTTAAACCGGAAAATACTGGCGGTCAAATGGTATTGGCATTTTCAAATACCTTAGATGCACAATCTGGGATTACCTATAATCTTGGAGCGCAGTGGAGCGGCGAATCCTCTGAAGTTTCTTATTTGTACACGTTCTCTTACGGCCGCACGCTGATAGGTGATCTATCTGGTTTTGCTGAGGTTTACGGCACACTGCCTGAAGATAACCAAGGGGAAAATTCCTGGGATGCTGGGCTTTCTTACCTAATCAATACCGATTTTCAAGTAGATATTAGCGCGGGAACCGGTTTTGATACAGATCAGGCTTACTTTGGTCAGGCTGGGGCGAGTTATCGTTTTAATTGATGATCTGAATTCGATGTGATATATTAGGTGATGTAAATCGTCATTTCGATTGAAATGTTCAAAATCCATTTTAGACCTACGGAAGGTTTTCTCTCGTTCCTCGAAAAAACGACCGCTTCAAGACTTATTTCGATTCGGACTTGACCCGTTTTAAAAACGGGTCAGGTCTTGAAGCCTTCAACTTTTAACCGAGAAATAGACCTACAAGGAATCCGCTGAAAAAGCGGAAATACCTTGCAGGTCGGCAATATAGAAGTAAAAGCTATTGTCGGCAATTTTTCCGACCTGCAAGGAGGTTTTATTCTCGGTCCTCATTCATATATTTTGACAAGCTCAGCATAACATACTTCGACAAGCTTAGCACAGCGCACTTCGACAGGCTCAGC
>JBDNGW010000524.1:0-3376 GCA_041689735.1 Leeuwenhoekiella sp.
GTTCTTTTGCCCAGCAACTGCGCCTGCCTTTGCCGGTAGGCAGGTTGAAAATACTCGCCATAGCTACGGCTATGTCTGCGTTTTTCGCCTTGTTGATGAACAAAATAACTACTTATAATTCGGTCACTTTATTTCTGAACAGATCCTTTGTTTTAGCAAGTGTATCCAACCATTATTTGCTAAAATTTTTATAAAAATTAAAAGCACGCAAAATCAATTCATTGGAGACCTTTTTGTCAATTACTGGCTTTCCTATTTGCTCAAGTAATACAAAATAGATCTGTCCGTGACTGTTTTTTTTGTCATATTTCAACAAATCGATTATATCAGTAATATCCTCATCAGTAAAATGCACGCTATCATAGAAAAGAAAGATACCGTGGGTAATTTCCTGAAGCTGCTTATCTGATAAGCCACAGATTTCCTTTGATAAAAAAGCTGCCAATATCATGCCTATTGCAATGGCTTCCCCATGTAAAAGCTGTTTGTGAGCAGGTTGATCCATAAAATAGGATTCAATCGCATGGCCCAGCGTATGACCGAAATTAAGCGTTTTGCGCACATGATCTTCCCGGGGATCTTCAAGTACCACTTTATTTTTTATAGTGATGGAGCGATATATGAGTTGGCCAACGCTTTCTAGATCATCGTAGCGGTTCTGGCTAACTTCTTCCCAATACTCCTGATCTGCTATAAGACCGTGCTTGAGCATTTCGGCGTAGCCTGAACGTAATTGTTCTAAGGGCAGGCTGCCTAAAAACCAAGGATCTACAAGCACCAGTTTAGGATTACTTATCACGCCTATCTGATTCTTGAGTGTACCCAGGTCAACCCCGGTTTTACCTCCTACCGATGCGTCTACCATGGCCAGTAAACTGGTGGGAACATTTATGTAATCTATGCCCCGCCTAAAAGTGCAGGCGACAAAACCGCCAAGATCTGTGACAACACCGCCGCCCACATTGATCAAAAGGCTTTTACGGTCACCGTTAAGTTCAGACAAGGCCGCCCAAACTCCTGAACACGTCTCAATGGTTTTATGGGCTTCGCCAGCGTCTATTTCTATAACCTCAAGTGGAGATTCGGTTTCTAGATTAGATAAGAAACGGGAAAGGCAATGCTCATGGGTATTGGTATCTACCAGTATAAAAATAATGCTGTAGTTGGCTTTTGCAATATGTTGATTCAATAGCGCGTAACCTTCATCTTTAAATACAATGTTGTAGTCTTTTGCTGCAATGGCATGCATAACTTTATTTTTTATGATGGGAAATTAGTATTCTTTTATAGATATGCCCCCTTTTTTCTAAGTATATTTGGCGCAATTTTAAATAAAATTGATGTTAGAGAATAAGATTTTTGAAGATACAAAAACAGCCTTTGCCCTAAAGTCTGATAGTGAACTGGATCGCGCCTATTTTTTGTTTAAAATGATCTCGGTGCAGCCCCTTGTGCGTGTGGGCACGGCTGTGACTCGTTTTGCGCTGAATGCGAACTTGCCTGTGGAAAAACTTATACGCGCGACCGTTTTTGATCATTTTTGCGGCGGTGTAAGTGTTGAGGATTGTAAGGAAACCGTTCAGAAAATGCATACTAAAAATGTACATTCGGTGCTGGATTTTTCGGTGGAAGGAGAAGAGGACGAAAGTCTTTTTGACGCTGCGGTTGAAAAAGTGATCCATGTTATCGAGTTTGCCGAAGATAAAAAGTCAATGCCTTTTTCTGTTTTCAAACCCACTGGATTTGGTCGTTTCGAGATTTTTCAAAAAGTAGGTGCCTGGGAAGAATTGAGCGCTTCCGAAGAAAAGGAGTGGGAGCGCATCAGGGAGCGTTTTGATCGGGTATGTGCAAAGGCAGAAGCATCCAGTATTTATTTGCTCATAGATGCCGAAGAAAGCTGGATGCAGGATGCGGCAGATATGCTGGTGGAAGAAATGATGGAAAAGTACAATAAAGAGCGTGCCGTGGTTTCAAACACCATACAATGTTATCGATGGGACCGTCTAGATTACGTTAAGGTATTGCGCCAAGAGGCCATAAAAAAGAATTATAAATTAGGCTTAAAGATCGTTAGGGGGGCGTATATGGAAAAAGAGCGCAAACGTGCGGAAGAAGCCGCTTATGATTCACCTATCTGTAAAGATAAATCTGAGACCGATGCGCATTTTAATGCTGTGATGGCCTATATTTTTGAACATCTAGACGATATTTGGATATTTGTGGGTTCTCACAACGAAGAGAGCAATTATCTCGCCATGGAACTGATGCGTCAAAGGGAAATTGCAAATAACGATACCCGGGTATGGTTTGGGCAACTGTACGGTATGAGCGACCATATTAGCTTCAACATGGCTGCGGAAGGCTATAATGTATCGAAATATTTACCTTTTGGACCTGTAAAAAATGTGATGCCCTATCTCATGCGCAGGGCGGAGGAAAATACCTCGGTAGCAGGACAGACCAACAGAGAACTTACCCTCTTAAAAACAGAGCGCAAGCGACGGGATAACTAAGGGCTTGTAATGAAATAACCAGTACATTTTGACTTGTTATTTTGCGCACTAACTTCGTTAAAAAGCCTCGCTTTAGCTAAGGCTAAAGCTGCGTTTTTTGCCTTGTTACTGCACAAAATAACATCGTCAATTCTGTACATTTTATTTTATTACAACCCCTAATTCTTGTTTATTGATTTTATGGCTACATTATCCTCATACTCACAGATGGAAACTTCTGCGTGAATGGGATTATTTTCACTTTCTGGAGATTTTATGTAATATATCCCACAGGGTTTAAGCTGCTGATCGCTTTTATCAAAAACAACAGTTCCTTCTTTAAAAAGACGGTTCAACTGAATGGTATCTATTGAACTTTCGGTCATTAACTCCTGTAGTTGAGGGGTAATCTCATACCCTCTGTTGCGTATGGTTTTGAGAACGCGGGCGTTTGGCATGTAGTCACAAGAAGGAATTTCGGTTCCGCTGCCTTTTATAAAAAATGCCAGTAGCACGAGGCCAACTGAAAAACCTCCCAAATAATAACCTACGCGTTGTAATACCTGCATATAAAGTTTTGAATACTATGATGTTTTCAACCATTTATTAGCTGAAAATTGTCGTTTTTCTGAATGGAGATCGGTTGTTTTCAACTGAAAATCGACCTAAAATTTGAGTTAGATATAGTAAAAATTGTTCCCAAAAGCTTTCGGGAGGAATTATTGTTTTATTCGAAAAATGAAATTTTAATTCATCTTGAAAATCCACCTGCTTTGCAGGTGGTTATGTTCTGATGGCTATGCCTGTAATGCCTATTCTTTGACACTTTGCTGTTTGCATATGACCGAAATGTCAAAGTTGGTTAAATGAAAGCACTTGCCCTA
>JBDNGW010000525.1:0-4195 GCA_041689735.1 Leeuwenhoekiella sp.
CAAAAATAATTTTACCAATTGAATTAAAACCGTCGTCCGAATCTAAATTCAAACGTAGACTTTTATTGACAAAAATAGCATATATAAATACTTTTTACGAAAACGGAACATCCAAACAACAAACTTGGAAGGCTAACAGATTTAGCGAAAGTTCTGGTGTGTTAGGAAATTTAAGATCAAGACCTGAATTTAGAAATGGAGAATGGCAAAAATTGGGAATTGAAAAAGTCTTAGTTTCGATTGACGAAGAGAAACTCGAATAAAAGGCCAGTTACCCACAAAAAACTAAAATAGAAAACAACTTTTGTTTTTCCAAATACATCAAAATAAGGCCCGAGTATTCAACTTTTCGTTTTTAAAGATAGGCTTTATCTAGGACTAATACACAATCTTCTTCTTACAGAAACACCAAATTAACCCCCGTTATTCCCCTTTAAGCTAAAACCTGCCTATCTTTGCCAAAAATAATTTTATGCCCAATACCTTTTCCGATTTAGGAATCAATTCCCAACTACAACAAAGTCTGTCGGAGTTGAATATCGCTGTACCAACAGAAATTCAGCAAAAAACCATCCCGCTGATTTTAACCGAAACCAAGGATGTAGTGGCCCTTGCAAAAACGGGAAGTGGAAAAACGGCAGCGTTTGGCTTACCTTTACTGCAACTTATAGATCAAAAGAACACAACTATACAAGCCGTAATCCTGGCTCCTACACGGGAACTGGGACAGCAAATACACGCTAATTTGGTTTCTTTTGCCACGCATATTCCAGAAATCAGTATCGCTTCCATTTGTGGTGGGATTCCCATAAAGCCACAGATAGAACGTCTAAAAAGCACCACACACATTATAGTGGCAACTCCGGGCCGTTTGGTGGATTTAATAAACCGGAAAGCCATTGATCTTGCTGCCGTTTCCTATTTGGTTCTGGACGAGGTAGATGAAATGGTAACTGCCCTAAAAACCGATCTGGACAGCATCCTTGCCGAAATCCCAAAAAATAGAAGAACGCTTCTTTTTACGGCCACCATGCCGGGAACCATCAAGCAATTAGTGCAAAACTATATGAGCAAGCACGTGCTGCATATAGAAGCTGAAATGGAAACGGTGGGCCATCAAGGGATTGACCATCAATTTATGGTGGTGGAACCTATTGAAAAATTGGAAATTTTACTTCACTTTTTAAGTTCCAAAGAAGGGGAGCGGGGCATTATTTTCTGTAAAACGAAAGCGGCGGTTAACAAACTGGCAAAGAATCTGGCCATTAATAAATTCGCATCTGGTGCGCTTCATGGAAGTCTCACCCAGCCCATCCGCGATCGCGTAATGGGACAGTTTCGGGAGGGAAATATTGATATTCTGGTAGCAACAGATCTTGCCGCACGCGGATTGGACGTAAAAGAAATCAGTTACGTGATTAATTACCACTTGCCGGACACGTATGAAACCTACGTGCACCGAAGCGACCGTACGGCCAGGGCAGGAGCAAAGGGGGCTTGCGGTCACTATACTTCAGCAAGAGGAGGTTTTCGAAATCCTGGAGTTTGAGGAAGAACTGGGAATCGTTTTCAACGAAATGAAAAAGCCGGATGCCCAGAGTAAAGAGGAGAGCAATACGCTGTTGTGGGCCAAGAAAATATTCAAAACAAAACCGAACAGAACCATTTCGGCGGAGTTTAAGGAGAAAATAAGTACGGTATTTCATCATTTGACAAAGGAAGAGCTAATAGATAAAATACTCGCGTACCAATTGGCGCAAACCGCCATCGCCCCACCAAAAACGGAAATGCCAATTAAGAAAAAGAAGCAGAAAAAATAATGGCAAACGAGATAAAAAACCAACAGGATATTTTGGCAAAGCTGAACATAGCGGCCTTAAACCCAATGCAGGTAGAAGCTATTGACGTGATAGAAAATACGGCAAATACGATTCTGTTATCGCCCACGGGAACCGGGAAAACCCTGGCGTTTCTATTGCCCATCCTAAAAAATCTGGATGCTGAAAACCCAGAAGTGCAAGCGCTGATCGTGGTTCCCACACGTGAACTGGCCATTCAGATTGAGCAAGTGGTGCGCAATATGGGATCGGGTTTCAAGGTGAACGCGGTTTATGGCGGTAGGGCCAAAAGCAAGGATAAGATAGAATTGAAACATACGCCCGCTATTTTGATTGGTACACCGGGCAGGATCCTTGATCACTTTGAAGATGACCGGTTTTCCAAATTGAGTATCAATGACCTGGTGCTGGATGAATTTGACAAGTCGCTGGATATCGGTTTTGAAAGCGAAATGAGCGAAATTTTAAGTGCACTGCCCTCCGTGCGTAGGCGCATATTGACATCAGCCACGCAAGGAGTGAAAGTTCCCAAGTTTGTGAGGTTGAACAAGCCGACCGTTCTTGATTTTTTATCTGAAAAAACAGATCCAAAACTTAGCATTAAAACGGTGGTTTCACCCGATAAAGACAAACTGGCCACATTACTGAAACTTTTGCTTTTCCTTGGCGACCAACCCGGAATAATCTTTTGCAACTTTAGGGACAGTATTGAGCTGGTCAGCGATTTTCTGAATAAAAACAATATTAGCCACACCTGCTTTTCGGGTGGTATGGAACAGAAGGACAGGGAGCGCGCACTCATAAAATTCAGAAATAGAACCAGCCAGATCTTGGTGGCCACAGATCTTGCTGCCCGAGGGATAGATATTCCTGAACTGAAATTCATTGTTCATTACGAGCTGCCACATTCCGCTATAGAATTTACCCATAGAAACGGCAGAACCGCGCGGGTCAATGAAAAAGGCACCGCGTATGTAGTGCAATGGAAAAACCAACTTTTGCCAGAGTTTATTGAAAAAACAGAACCTATAGAAATTCCAAAAGCGGCAACGCAAGAAGCAGAATCATGGGAAACACTCTTCATTTCAGGCGGGCGGAAAGACAAAATTTCCAAAGGCGATATTGCCGGGCTGTTTATAAAGGAAGGAAAGATAACCCCGGACCAATTGGGCGCCATAGAGTTAAAACAGGATTGTGCGTTTGTGGCCGTTCCCTTGGCACTTGCAGATCAATTAGTGGCTAAACTGAACAATAGTCGTCTTAAAAAGAAAAAAGTGCGTATTTATATACTTTGATCCCAGAAAACGCTTGTATCACACAAAAGACATCACAATTTTATTATAAACGAATTTTGCGTTAGGGATTGAAGCGGAAAGCCCGACCCGTAGGGAAACGCCCAAAAAGAGTTCGAAAAGATCAGAAACCGGCTCGAATTACCTCAAAAAGCCGATAATTTAATATGAAAACGAATTCCGCGTTAGGGATTGAAGCGGACCTGCCTGCCGGCAGGCAGGAAGCCCGACCCGAAGGGAAACGCCCAAAAACCGGTAAAAATGGTCGAAAAACGATGTAATTAGGGCGAAAATCATTTCCATTTAAATTTAAAATAATTGAAAAGTCCCTTAAAACACCTATCGGATGAAGCATTAGTGGGACGAGTTAATGAAATTTAAACACAATTTAATCGAAACGAAAATGTGTAGTTTACCTGCTATGTTAAGGTAGGGCTTCAATTTCTAATCTTCAATCCAATCGGAAGCGTTGTCGAGCTAGGGTTATAAAGTTATCGGCGGCACTCAAGTTTAAAGTTATTTTTTTCGGAATGACAAAAAAGGAATCGCTTAAATTACAATTCTTCAGCAATTAAAACGTACTTTCGCGCCCGCAAAAAGCCACAAGAATATGAAACGCATTTCCGAATACAAGAAACTCTTTGGAGTTGAAAAAGATATTGACCTAAAGGATCTTAAAAAAAGTTACCGTAATCTAGTCAAAGAATGGCACCCAGATAAGTTTCAAGATGGTGACGAAAAACAGGAAGAGGCCGAAATCAATAGCCGAAAAATCATAGATGGCTATCATTTTCTGGTAAGCATTGCCCCAGAAACAAAAGCTGCAAACTTAGAAGAATATACCGAAACCATTATCAATTCCGGGATTGCAGATTTTCAGCATAAGGGAATGGTACTGGAAATTACGTATCTGGATGGTAATACCTATGGATCTGTTCAGAAATAAAGTGACCGAATTATAGGCAGTTATTTTGTTCATCAACAAGGCGAAAAACGCAGACATAGCCGTAGCTATGGCGAGTATTTTCAACCTGCCTACCGGCAAAGGCAGGCGCAGTTGCTGGG
>JBDNGW010000526.1:0-10623 GCA_041689735.1 Leeuwenhoekiella sp.
AATAGAGCAGAGAAAATAGATTAGAGAATAGAGATTGAAGACGAGATGTCACTTCGAGTGCGCGACGGGAGGAGCGTGTACCAGCCTACCGGAAGGCAGGTCGAGAAGTATTCGATTAGGAGAACAAAGAAAATAGAATAGAGAAAAAAGAGCAACGATCAGAGAATAGAGAACAGGGAACATAGAAAAAAGAGTAGAGATAGAGTTTCTGAATGTGTTCAAATTTATAATATTCCGCGTAGCGGAAATCATTTAGAATAACTAAACAAAAAACCATAAAATTGGCCTACAACTTACTAAAAGGAAAACGGGGAATCATCTTTGGAGCCCTTGATGAAAAATCGATTGCGTGGAAAACGGCAGAACGCGTTCATGAAGAAGGAGGTACGTTTGTACTTACGAATGCTCCCATTGCAATGCGCATGGGAAGCATTAACAAACTGGCCGAAAAAACCAATTCAAAAATCATTCCCGCAGATGCAACTTCCATAGAGGATCTTGAGAAATTAGTGGATGGAGCCATGGAAGAATTGGGAGGTAAAATTGATTTTGTACTGCACAGTATTGGCATGTCCATTAACGTGCGCAAGGGCAAGGATTATACGGATCAGAATTACGACTGGACCGCTAAAGGTTGGGATGTGAGCGCTGGTTCTTTCCATAAAACCATGCAAGTGCTTTATAAAAAGGACGCAATGAATGCGTGGGGCAGTATTATCGCGCTCACGTATATGGCGGCGCAGCGTGTATTTCCCGATTATAATGATATGGCAGATAATAAGGCGTATCTAGAAAGCATTGCCCGTAGTTTTGGCTACTTTTTTGGCCGTGATAAAAAGGTGCGTGTAAACACGATCTCACAATCTCCCACGCCCACAACGGCTGGTCAAGGCGTAAAAGGTTTTGACGGTTTTATCGCTTACGCGGAAAAAATGAGTCCGCTGGGCAATGCTACCGCCGATGAATGCGCTGACTATACCATTACCCTGTTTTCTGACCTTACTAAAAAAGTAACCTTGCAAAACCTATATCACGATGGGGGCTTCAGCAACATGGGAGTGAGCGAAAGCGTCATGGAAGCCTTTGTGCAAAACAAGGAATAAACTTGCAAAACCTATATAACAATGATAGCTTCAGCACCATGGGGTTGAGCGAAGGCGTCATGAAAGCCTTGATGCAAAACAATGAATAAAATAGATTTTTTACATGAAAATCGGTTAAATGAATGGCATATTTCTTCTCTTTTATAATCCCTGTATACAACCGGCCCGAAGAAGTACGGGAACTTCTGAGCAGTTTTGAAGGGCAGGATTGCAAAGGGGACTATGAAATTGTGATCGTAGAAGATGGCTCTAGCCTTAGGGCGGAAAAAGTGGTCAAAAGCTTTAAAAATCTGCCTATACTTTATTTTTTTAAAGCCAACAGCGGTCCCGGGCCCTCGCGTAACTATGGCATGCAAAGGGCAAAGGGCGACTATTTTATCATTTTGGACAGTGATTGCCTTTTGCCATCTACGTACTTAACCACGGTACATCGTGAACTTGAGAAAGAAGCTGTAGACTTTTTTGGCGGTCCAGATGCTGCACACAATGATTTTACTTCGTTACAAAAAGCGATCAATTACAGTATGACCTCCTTATTGACAACTGGGGGCATTAGGGGAAAAAAAAAGGTGGCAGGTAAATTTCAGCCGCGTAGTTTTAATATGGGAATATCTAGGGAAGCATTTCTCGCTTCCGGAGGTTTTGGGAAAATACATCCAGGCGAAGATCCTGATCTTACGCTGCGCTTATGGAAAATAGGATTCAATTCTCGTTTTATGGCAGACGCCTACGTTTATCATAAAAGAAGGATCTCTTGGAATTCTTTTTATAAACAGGTTCGTAAATTCGGCCTTGTACGGCCCATTCTCAATGTCTGGCATCCGGATTCTGCCCGATTGACGTATTGGTTTCCCACTATTTTCACATTAGGCGCAGCCATAAGCATTGTGCTTTTATTTTGGGGCATTGCGTTGCCATTTTTGCTTTTATTAGTGTATTTGCTTATTTTAGTGCTTGATGCCAGTTTAAAAAATAAAAGTATCATAATAGGATTTATGGCCGTTTTTGCCACATTGATCCAGTTTGTGGGATATGGTTTGGCTTTTGCTGAATCCACGCTAGCTGTACGTTGGCTAAAAAAGCTTCCGCAGGAGCGCTTTCCGCACCTGTTTTTTAACTAAATTTGAAAAAGTTCATAAAAAATCATGCTAGAAAAACGTAAAAAATTCCGAAGAATAAATTTTCGCGTTTTTTCAATTATATTGGTCATAACCGCCTTGACCTCTATTATGCTAAAGCTGAACAAGGATTTTACTTTTAAGGTAAAGGTTCCTGTATCCTTTAATAATCTGCCCAAAGACAAACTGCTAAAAACGTATAACACCGATGCTATCAATGTTTCAGGCGTTGCTAATGGCTATGAATATCTGAAATATAAATTTTACGATCAGCATTTCAACATTGATCTGGCTAAATTGACAAAAAAGGACAGTACTCTTTTTTATTACGATTTTAATGCAGATAACGATCGTTTAACGGGAAGTTTAGTCAACAGTGTTTTGAAATCATTCCAACCGGATACCTTATTTGTCGTACTTGACACTAATTTTGAGAAGAAAGTACCGGTGCGCTCCCAGATTGAATTAAACTACTCCCCAGGTTACGGTAGTCTAAAAGGGCTGGAAATCAAGCCAGATTCTGTACTGGTGCGGGGTCCCAAAAGCAGTATAGATACCCTGCAGGCGGTTTATACTCTTAAAGAACGCTTTAAATCCGTAAAATCCAGCTTGAAGGATAGTATTGAGCTTACCACCATAAAACGTATAAAACAACTGGCAATCGAACCAAAAACGGTAAAATATCATGTTACTGTTGATAAATTCACAGAAGGTACACTCACAGTACCATTACAGCTTATAAATGTGCCTCCACAAGTAACCGCAAATTTTTTTCCTAAACGGGTAAAACTTATATTTAATGTCAACTTTAAAAATTATGACCGGTTAAAGCCTTCCGATTTTAAAGTGGTCTGTGATTTTAATAAAATAGACAGTACAAGCACCACACTTACTCCAGAAATTGTACAATCGCCGATCTACGTGCGCGATCTGCGGCTGGCGGAAAAAACCGTTCAATACTTATTTGTAAAATGATTATTGTAGGCCTTACAGGCGGTATAGGCAGCGGGAAGAGTACGGTCGCAGCGTTTTTTAAGAAGCTTGATGTGCCGGTGTATATTGCAGATGAAGAGGCTAAGAAATTGATGCATACCCCTGCGCTCATCACGCAGGTCACGGCGCTTTTTGGCCAGAAGGCGTATACAAATGGTAGTCTGAACCGGCCTTACATTGCTGATATTGTTTTTAATGACAGTAAACTTTTGCAGCAGCTTAATGCCATTGTACATCCTGCCGTTTCTACGCATTTTGAGCAGTGGAGCCAAAAGCAACAAGCACCTTATGTCATTAAGGAAGCTGCCATTCTCTTTGAAAATCTGGGTTATAAGCAGTGTGATTTTACAATTCTTGTTACTGCACCGGCTGCCACACGTATAAAGCGTGTAATGTCAAGAGATCATATCAGTGAGCAAAAAGTACGTGCTCGTATGGAACAGCAATGGGAGGATGAAAAAAAGATTCCGATGGCTGATTTTGTCATTGATAATATAAACCTAAAAAAGAGCGAAAAAGAGACTAGGAAAATTCATGTTAAAATCTTGCGAACCCTTGTAAATAGTTAGATTCTCAATGTTAACATTTGGTTAAACCGAAAGCCGACTAAATGTTAAAATCCTACATTTGAGATATGAATAAAAAGTTGTTCGTGCTTCTTGTAGTGCTGATGAGCTTATCTCTTATTGGCATAATATTCGTTCAAGGATATTGGATCTCGAATAGTATTGAAACAAAAAGAGGGCAGTTTGCTTTTAATGCCAAGCAGGTTTTGAGTGCAGTTGCTGAGCAACTGCAGAAGCTGGAAATAGATAATCTATCCACAACCATTCTTGCCCTCCGCGACAAGAATGGAATACCAGAAAATGAAAATCTATATGATCTGCTCTATGCGAAAAATGACACCATTACTGATGAGATCTACATTCTTCAGGACGGTATTTTAGAGCAGGATAATAAATTGAGCGTACCGGTTTTGGATTTTGAGATTGATAGCATAAAATTTAAACGGTATTTGCAGCGTCAAGCGGCAACGATTATGGAATACAAGGGGGATTCATCTGCCCTTGACCGGCAAACTCGCTTGTCGCGAATCGTTAATATGAATGAGCTTGAGCGCTATACGCTAGAACAGATCGTGGGCGAGGTAAGCCGTAAAGTGCCTATACATAAAAGGGTAAATGAGGAAGAATTGAGCCGCCTGCTCACCATAGAACTTGCCGAGTGGGAGCTCAAAACAAGTTACGAGTTCGCTATTTACAACAACGACCTGATGACCTCTGTACATTCAGATGGTTTTAATAAGGGCACCAAGGAAACAACCTTCGTACCTCTTTTTATAGATATAGAAGGCAGTAATGATTATCAGCTTTTGGCTAATTTTCCTGGGGAAAAGCGCTTCGTGATCTCTTCGGTAATAGGCATGGCAGCTTTAAGTATTCTTTTTACGCTTATCATTGTGATCGCTTACGCCAGTGCCTTGCAGCAACTCGTTAAGCAACGACAGATTTCAGAAATTAAGACAGATTTTATCAATAACATGACACACGAGTTCAAAACTCCCATTGCGACGATCAATCTGGCCCTTGATGCGATACGGAATCCTAAAATAGGCGGCGATCCAGAATCGCTCAAGCGCTATCTGGGCATGATCAGGGAAGAAAACAAACGTATGCATGCGCAGGTTGAAAATGTATTGCGTATTTCAAAACTTGAAAAAAACCAACTTGATCTCAGTAAAGAGCGTCTTAAGCTGCATGATCTCGTCAAGGATGCGGTTACACATATCGAGCTTATTGTAGAAGACCGCGAGGGCTATGTGAAAATGCATTTAGGCGCTTTGAAATCATCTATTCTAGCAAATGAATCCCATTTTACCAATGTAATCGTGAATATTTTGGATAATGCAGTAAAATATTCCACCGACAGACCTGAAATAGATATTTACACAGAAAATGTGCGTAATTACGTGGTCTTGAAAATAAAGGATAAAGGCGATGGTATGTCAAAAAATATACAGAAAAAAATATTTGATAAATTTTACCGGGAACATACCGGCGATATTCACAACGTTAAAGGTCATGGCTTGGGCCTTGCATATTCAAAGCGCATTGTAGAAGACCATAGTGGTGAGATCTATGTGCAAAGCGATAAAGGAAAAGGAAGTACATTCATAATTAAATTACCATTAATATCATAAACTCATGGAAACAGAAAACAAAAAAATCTTACTTGTAGAGGACGATTCAAATTTTGGAACGGTACTTAAAGATTATCTATCAATGAACGACTACGATGTGACCCACGCCAAAAATGGTATGGAAGGCTTTGAAAAGTTCAAAAAAGATGACTTTGACTTATGTATCCTTGACGTCATGATGCCGTATAAAGACGGTTTTACACTGGCCAAAGAAATACGTGAAAAGAATGAGGAAGTCCCAATTATCTTCTTGACCGCTAAAGCGATGAAAGAAGATGTGCTAAAAGGTTATAAAGTAGGTGCAGACGATTACCTGAACAAACCTTTTGATAGTGAGGTACTCTTGATGAAGATCAAGGCAATCATCATGCGTAAGGCAACAGACTCTGTAGCAGATAGTAAGCAGTTTGAATTCAACATAGGTAATTTTTTCCTAAATTCAAAGTTGCGCTTTCTTACCTTTAAGGATAATGAACCCAATAAGCTTTCGCCAAAGGAAAATGAATTGTTACGTCTACTGGCACTTCATGAAAATGACCTAATGCCAAGAGAGTTGGCATTGACAAAAATATGGAGAGATGACAACTATTTTACTTCAAGGAGTATGGATGTCTACATCGCAAAACTGCGTAAATATCTAAAAGTGGATGATTCTGTAGAAATATTGAACATTCACGGAGAAGGTTTCCGTCTTGTAGTCAAGATGAACGATGAAGAAAAGGAAAAAGCGAAAAGCGAAAAGAATAATCAATAGAGACGGGTAGCGGTAGAAAAACTACAGTGTTGATTCCCCGATCAGTTTATCGGGGTTTTTTACTTTTTTTTTAATGCTATAATTGGGTTTTACCTGCCAACTGGCAGAATGATTCCCCCCATTCTCTAGATTTAATTTTAAATTTATTCATGAATCATAGTACCCAAGCTTGGCCGCCAAAGAAAGACTTGCAACAGGTAATTGATTTAAAATGCCGATTTTAAATGTTGGTCAATTAGTGTGATGATTTCCTTTAAATCATATTGATAATCAAACCATTTTATATCGGGATCCTTACGGTACCAAGTCAGTTGGCGCTTTGCAAATCTGCGCGTATTTTTTTTTATTTCTGAAATTGCCTCTGTTTTGGTCGTTTTTCCTTCGAAATGGGTAAATAATTCTTTATAACCTACTGTATTTAAAGCGTTCCGTTCTTTTTGACCAAATAGGGAACGTGCCTCTTCTTCAAGACCTTGTTCTATCATGAGGTCAACGCGTTTGTTTATGCGGTTATATATAATTTCGCGATCCGCGAAAATTCCTATTTTTAGGCTATCAAATGGTCTTTTTACTTTGTTTTTACTTAAAAATGAAGAATACGGTTTACCAGTGGAAATGCAAACTTCAAGTGCCCGTAGTATGCGCTGGGGATTGTTCAGATCTATATTTTTATAATGCTCTGGATCGCGTATCTTAAGTATTTTTTGAAGTTCTTGTAAGCCAATTTCATCAAGTTTTATGTTTAATTCCTGTCGAATATTAGGTTCTACTGGTGGCAATTGGTCCAGTCCATTCAACACTGCATCCACATATAGTCCCGATCCACCCACCATTATTGCAGTTTTCTTCTCTTTAAATACCGTTTTTAAACAGTCTAGGGCATCTTTTTCAAAATGCCCAACACTATATTTTGATGTTATGGAAATATGCTGAATAAAATGATGCTTGGCTTGATCCAGTTCACTGCTGGGAGGGACTGCTGTACCTATTTGCATCTCCTTAAAAAACTGCCTTGAATCTGCCGATAGTATCTCGGTACCGTAATGTTGCGCCAGTTTTATAGAAAGCGCGGTTTTGCCAATTGCAGTGGGGCCTACGATGGCAATAAGAAGTTTGTCCATAATTACAGTTTTGTGCCGCATTTATGGCAATATGCTGCCGAATCCTGATGATTTTTGGCGCCGCAATTATGGCATTCCTGCGTATTGGTATGAACATAATCAACATCTTTTGAGACCGATTTATCCTTACTTCTGGCCATTTCTGATGTAACAATACCAGTAGGAACCGCAATAATTCCATATCCCAAAATCATGATAACCGCTGCAATGAACTGTCCAGTGGCAGTTACAGGTGCGATATCGCCAAATCCCACCGTGGTAAGGGTAACAATGCACCAGTATACACTTATGGGAATGCTTTTAAAACCATGCTCTGGCCCTTCCACGAGGTACATAAGCGTACCTGCGATTACAGAAAGTATTAAAACGGCAAAAAGGAAAACCAGGATTTTTGGTCTACTGTCCCTTAAGGCGCGTGCCAATTTATTGCCCTCGCCTATATAACGTGTAACTTTTAAAATCCTAAAAACACGTAAAAGTCGCAATGCCCGTATGGCGAGCAGTGCATTCGTTCCTACAATAAAAAATGATAAATAAAGTGGAATTGTGGAAAGGAAATCGATGATCCCGTAAAAACTGAAAATGTAAGCGGTGGGTTTTCTGAGGCTTATGACCCGTAGTAAATATTCTATGGTAAAAAATATGGTGATGATCCATTCTCCCAGATAGAAATAATCGTGGTAAAGCGCATTGACTTCAGAAACACTTTCAAGCATGACCAAAATAACGCTGCATAAAATGAGCACGAGCAAAACAATGTCAAATGCTTTTCCCGCAGGGGTATCTGCCTCAGCAATGACAACGTGTATCTTTTCCCTCCAGGTTTGTCTATTAGTCTGTTGCACTATATATTTTTAAATCCACAAGGTGGGTTGAATACTTATAATTGCCAGAAATTCAAGAATATTCTCTATTTGGTAAACACTAATGGTGCTTTGTTCTGCTTTTAACAGCACTAAAAATATGGTTTATCTATTTATATCCTCTACGGCGAGTACTTTTATGCCCTTACGGGTACGAAAATACGACTGAATAATGTGCCGCGCTTCCTTACTATCTGTCATAGGCGTAATGATACGGTGCAAAATTTCGGTATTAAGCTGGTGATTTAAATTGAAGTATCCAAAACCTTTAAATTCACCGTCTTCTATAAGCAGGGCCGCACGTTCCTCATGTGTTCTGCCACGGTCTATGAGCACAAGGTCTTTTTTTGCAAAAGGCGTAGTTGCAATGTAGGAATTTGCCCGATCGTTATATGCACTTACCGACTCTTCTTTTCTGCTTTCATGTTCTTCGCTTTTGAGTCCCATTTTTTCCGGATCCAATTCATATTCTTCAGCAATTTTATACAGATGAACCTTAGCCGATTGATAATTGCTGAACGTGCCTATTTGTGCTTTATGGGCATCGGCACGTTCTATTTTAAAATTGATATATCCCCTTTTATCCTCAAAAGAGGTAATTTGATTTTTATAAAGCCTTTTATGTGGCGCACGGTTATGAATGGGCCTATTCTTGAGAATTTCTTCATTTTCTTTGAGCATGGCCAAAAGTTCGCTGCCGGTAGGTTCAAAACTTACCGCTTCCACATCACTTTGTAACTTTCGTGATTTTTTATTTTCACTTGTAAAATGTTGCGATACGCTTTTTTTCATATTCCGGCTTTTACCGATAAACAAAATACGGCCATTTTCATTATGCAAATAATAAACCCCGGTGGTGCTGGGAACTTCTTCTATAAGATCAATCAGTTTGGTCTCCAGCTTTTTTTTCTGGTTAAGCTTAACCGATTGTTGTATGATTTTTTTTGAGGAATCCTTATCCAGCAAGAGCTTGAACAATTTTACCGTGGCCAGCGCATCGCCATTAGCCCGGTGCCTGTCAGTAAGTGGGATGCCCAGGCTGCGTACGAGTTTGCCCAGACTATAGCTAGGTTCATCGGGAAGCAGGTCTTTGGCCAGCTCTACGGTACACAGGCTTTTTTGCTGATAATCGAAGCCTAAGCGGTCAAATTCCAACTGGAGAATGCGGTAATCAAATTCGGCATTGTGCGCCACCAGTACGCAATCTTTGGTAATCTCGATGATACGTTTTGCGACCTCGTAGAATTTTGGCGCATTTTTCAGCATATTATTATTGATCCCAGTAAGCCCCACAACAAAAGCCTGTATAGGGCGTTCCGGATTTACCAAGCTTATAAATTGATCTACGACTTCATGACCATTAAACTTGTAAATGGCAATCTCTGTGATGCCTTCTTCATTGTATTTTCCTCCGGTAGTTTCCAGATCAAGTACTGCGTACATAAAAAATAATTACTTATTAAAACTCATAAAAGCGCCTAAAAGGATCCAAAATGCCCTAAAACGGTCAAATACGGTATAAAATCACTGTTTAATCTCTTTTTCCAAAGATTGCACTTCCTATTCTTATCATGTTGCTACCCTGCGCCAGCCCTAGTTTGTAATCACCGCTCATGCCGGTAGAAAGTATGGTAAGGTCATTGGATTCCTTAAAACGTTCGTAGAGTTCCTTTAGTGTTTTGAATTCTTTGGTCACCTGTTCTTCATCATCGGTAAAGGTGGCCATGCCCATAAGACCTATAAGTTTTACGTTTGGATACTCTTTGGCTTTTTCGTTTTTCAGGAATTCTACTGCATTTTTGAACGGCATACCATCTTTACTGTCTTCTTGGGCGATTTTTACCTGTAGAAGCACATTTATGATACGGTCATTTTTTTCAGCTTCTTTGTTGATTTCCTTGAACAATTTTGGTCGGTCAGCGCTGTGCACAAGACTTACGTAAGGCGCCATATCCTTTACTTTATTGGTCTGTACATGACCTACCATATGCCATTGAATATCTTTGGGAAGTGCTTCACTTTTATCGGTCATTTCCTGAATCCTGTTCTCGCCAAAAATGCGCTGACCGGCATCATAAGCTTCTTGCAGGTCTTCGATGGGTTTGGTTTTTGAAATGGCCACCAGAATAACATCTTCTGAAATTTCCTTACGGAACTTTTTAATATTTGCTGCTATGTTCAAAAGCTTCAGTTTTTAATTGGTTACTGTATCGCAAAGTTAAGGATTCGGACTTTAAGACATCTATAAAAGCCCTACTTCGGTCGTTAACTTATTCTTTTTTTTAACTTATTTCTGGTCAAAATACTCATTTAATGCTCCTAAACTTCGTTTTTCGCAGATCGTTATGAAAAAAATCAATATGCCAACTTGCCGGCAAATGCTGGCTATCATTCCTAATTGAATTAATGGAAGTTCACTTCATTACATATTCGCTTCCGCGAAAACCGCATTATTCCATTAAATTCATAAA
>JBDNGW010000527.1:0-5212 GCA_041689735.1 Leeuwenhoekiella sp.
CCAGTCTTGTGTAATAACATTTCGGGTAATCGCTTCCAAAGAATAAGGGCTAGATATTGCGAAATTACTATAAAAACGGCAGTAAATACAAATCTGGGCAAAGAAGTAAAATTCAAAATAAGTACATTTGCCGCAAATAAAAGTGTTGATGACCAAGCGTCTCGTCATTGTACCCACCTACAATGAAGCAGAAAATATACAGAAACTGGTGCGCAACGTGTTTGCGCAGCAGCGCAGTTTTGATATTCTGGTGGTAGATGACAACTCCCCAGATGGCACCGCCGCGCTCGTGGCTAATATGCAAGACGAGTTTGATGGCCGTCTGCATCTGTTGTGCAGGACAGGTAAAAGTGGGTTGGGAACAGCCTATATAGCTGGTTTTAAATGGGCGCTGGCCCGGCCATACACGTTTATCTTTGAGATGGATGCAGACTTTTCGCACGCTCCCAACGATTTAATACGCCTTTACAATGCCTGCGTAAAAAATGGTGCAGACCTCGCAATAGGTTCCCGCTATAAAACCGGTGTTAACGTTGTAAATTGGCCTATGGGACGCGTTTTGTTGTCTTATATTGCATCAAAATACGTGCGTTTTGTCACTGGAATGGAAATTTGCGACACCACAGCTGGTTTTATCTGTTACCGTAGGGAAGTCCTAGAGCAGATCAATCTTGATAAAGTCAAATTTGTAGGCTATGCCTTTCAAATAGAAATGAAATTCAAAACCCATTTATTGGGTTTTAAAATTGAAGAAGTGCCAGTTATTTTTGTGGACCGTACACGAGGTACGAGCAAGATGAGCACCGGTATTATCTCTGAGGCCGTTTTTGGCGTGCTCGGGATGAAATTTAAAAGTTTTTTTAGCAATTACGAGATTTAATATTTATAATGGAAAAAATTCTTATTAAGGATGCACAGATCGTAAACGGCGGCAAGATCATGCGCGGTGATGTTTACATTGAAGGGGGCATTATAAAAGAGGTAAGTGCCACGGTGAGTGCAAAAAGTCCTGATGTACAAATTTTTGATGCCGAAGGAAAACATCTTTTCCCCGGTATTATTGATGATCAGGTGCATTTTAGGGAGCCCGGACTTACCCATAAAGCGACCATAAAAAGTGAGTCTATGGCGGCGGTGGCCGGCGGCATTACTTCGTTTATAGAAATGCCAAATACCATCCCACAGACCACTACCATCGAAAAGTTGGAAGAAAAATTCGACCTGGCGGCCAAAACGGCCTATGCCAATTATTCTTTTATGTTCGGTGGTACAAATGACAATATAGAGGAGATTAAAAAGCTCGACCCTCTCAAAGTGGTCGGTCTTAAATTGTTTTTGGGCAGTTCTACCGGCAATATGCTGGTAGATGATGAGCAGGTACTTGAAAAGATTTTCAAAAGCACAGATTTATTGATTTCTGTGCATTGTGAAGATGAGCAGACCATTAGGGAGAACCTGGAAATCTATAAAGAGCGCTATGGCGAGGATATTCCCATCAGCCTGCACCCTACCATTCGCAGTGCAGAGGCTTGCTATATATCATCGTCACGAGCGGTGGCCCTTGCCAAAATGACCGGAGCGCGGCTGCATGTCTTCCATTTAAGCACTGCTAAGGAAACCAAGCTTTTTGACAATAAAAAGCCCTTAAAAGATAAGAAAATCACGGCTGAGGTCTGCGTGCACCATTTATGGTTCAGTGATGAGGACTACCAGGAGAAGGGTGCATTTATCAAGTGGAACCCTGCGATAAAGACCGAAAAAGACCGCGAAGGTCTTTGGAAAGCGCTTCTGGATGACCGCATCGATGTTGTCGCGACAGATCATGCCCCACACACCCTTGAGGAGAAAAACAATAAATATCTTGATGCGCCCAGTGGTGGCCCCATGGTTCAGCACGCCTTTCCCGCGATGCTTGAGATGTATCATAATGGCAAGATATCCCTGGAAAGAATAGCAGAAAAAATGTGCCACAACCCCGCCATACTTTTTCAGATCGAAAAACGGGGCTTTATTAAAGAGGGCTATCACGCTGATCTGGTGCTGGTAGACCTTAACAACCCATGGACGGTAACCAAAGATAATATACTCTATAAATGCAAGTGGTCCCCGTTTGAGGGCAGCACCTTTAAATCTAGGATCAGTCACACCTTTGTAAATGGGAAGTTGGCCTACAAAAACTTTAAGGTCTATGATGAGCGTCACGGTCAGCGCTTAACCTTTAACCGATGAAAAAAGCCTTCTATCTACTCTTTGCCCTGCAGCTCTTTGCTGCCTGTCAAAATGTGGAAAGGCCTGAAAAACCAGACAATCTCATAGCGGAAGAGGAGTTGAAGGATATCCTCTACGACGTATCACTGATTAATGCCGCGCGGGATTTTAGCCGCGGCCAACTCAACAATGTAGGAATAGAACCCGATACGTTTATTTACGAGAAATATGAAATAGACAGCCTGCAGTTTGCGAAGAGTGTGGCGTACTATTCTGTGGATTTTAACAGGTATTTGAAGATTTGGGAAGATGTAAATAAGCGTCTTGAATTAAAACGCGATCAGGTAGACAGCCTGATACAAATAACAGACAGCATTCGTGCAGCCGAGCGCAAAGGAGAAGACCTAGAACCCAGAAGGGGACTTATGGATCCCGATAAACTGAAACGGCAAGGCGATAATTAGGTTTTATTTTTTGGCTTGCATTAATCTATTCTACTCAGTTAATATGAAATTTAAATTGACAAGCCAAGAATATGTTTTATTATTTGCAGGTGTGTTTTTTACAGTACTAATCTCTTACAGGGTTTGCTATATGAGCGAAATAGATAAAAATCCAGTATCGACAATTGGAAAGGTTTTCGATATAAAATAAGTAAATATACTGTTCATAATGTAAAATTTAAATATTACTGCGAAGGCAAATCATATATTGGCTTTCAAAAAATTAATTCAGACAATGTAGACTTATATTTAGAGAATTATTACCAAGTGATCATTTCAAAAATTGATCCTGAAAAGAATAAAATACTACTGGAAAATCAAGTTTATGACCGTTTGTTAATAGAAAAATTTGATTTACAAAATTTATAAATATAACTGTCAACATCATTAACACAATTGTGCAAAGCCTATCAAAGTTCCAATATTTTGGCTTTTAGCGAATAGCAAGAATTATATTTCGCCCTTTTTGTAAGTCTGAGTTCGTTATGCTCACTTATTTTTTCCCCGATAATGTATCCCAACCCGTTTAATGGTTTCTTCTAGTGGGCGATATTTAAAACCAAGCGCTTTTTTAAGTTTTTTGTTATTGAATGTTCTATTGCCAAAGGCGGCTTGGGCGGTGCTCCTGAACAATTTTCTGGGTTTGCCGGTAATTAGGCTCCATAGATAATCTGCGCGCCAGGCGATTGCCATTTGCCAGTATTTTAAGGTTTCCGAAGGGATTTTTGCTTGAATACTTTCTGCGATCAGCTTGAAGAAACGGGCATAAGAAGCATTTTCGCCCACTATTATAAAGCGCTCTGCACTGATATCGCTTTCCATAAGTTTTACCATAGCATCCACCACATCCAGTACGTCTACAAAAGCGGTTGTGCCGGGTACATTATAACCAGTGCCTTTGTCAATATGTGTAAAAAAACTGCTGCTGCCCGAGTTATAAAAGCCCTCACCCACGATAATTGCCGGATTTACGATCACCGCGTTAAGGCCTTCCTGCGTACCGCGCCATACTTCGGTCTCACTGGCAAACTTGCTGATGCCGTACACGCTGTTTTCCCTGCTGGGCGTCCAGAATGTGCTTTCGGTAATGGGGGCATTGTTCTCCGTGGTTCCCAAAGCGCCCACCGAACTCACGTGACAAAACTTCTTGATACCATATTTAAGGCTCAGATTGACCATATTTGCGGTTCCCTCCTTATTGATATGCTGTATTTTATTAAAAAGTGACGGGTCAAAAGAAACCAGTGCCGCGCTGTGATAAACATATTCAATCTGGTCAAAAGCGGCTTCTAAGGCAGGAATATCGTTTATATCGGCCTGTACCCATTCAATTTTTCGGAAAAGACCGGAAGCTTGTAAAACTTCATTTTCATTTTTGACCTTGTACGTAAAAAGTTCTTCTACGGCGACTTTGCTCTGCTCGCTGCGGTAGGTCGCGCGCACCTTTTCGCCATGGGCGACCAAATGCCACAGCAGGTGTGCCCCTACAAGTCCTGTACCTCCCGTTACCAGTATCATGGCGCTAAGATAAGCAAACGGTTCAAGGCTGACAACAGGAAAACTATTTAGGTCTTGTTGCGTTTCATAAATTGTGCACCGTTGGTTATATTTGCGACCAAGAACCAATTTTGAAAAACCACTTGGAAATGATCAAAAATTTTGTTGAAGAACTGCAGTGGCGCGGAATGGTGCACGATGTGATGCCAGAGACTGAAGCGCACCTTATGGAGCAGATGCGTTCTGCCTATGTGGGTTTTGATCCTACAGCAGATAGTTTGCACATAGGTAATCTGGTGCCCATTATGCTGCTGGGGCATTTTCAGCGCTGTGGTCATAGGCCAGTGGCTTTAGTAGGCGGGGCAACGGGAATGATAGGGGATCCTTCGGGGAAATCAAGCGAGCGCAATTTGCTGGATGAAGAGACCCTGCACCACAATCAAGAGGCCGTAAAGGACCAACTTTCACAGTTTCTTGATTTTAAGAGCGGTTCGGAAAATGAAGCGCTAATGGTCAATAATTATGACTGGATGAAAGATTTTTCGTTCCTTGGGTTTATACGGGATGTGGGCAAGCACCTAACCGTAAACTATATGATGTCCAAAGATTCCGTAAAGAGTAGAATATCCGGCGAAGTGACCGAGGGCATGTCCTTTACAGAATTTACCTATCAATTGGTGCAGGGCTATGACTTTTTGCATTTGTACAATAATCATGATTGTACTTTGCAAATGGGCGGTAGCGACCAGTGGGGCAATATCACCACCGGCACCGAACTGATACGCAGAATAGCTGAAGGCAAGGGCTATGCGCTCACCTGTCCTCTGATTACCAAGTCAGACGGGAGTAAATTCGGTAAAAGCGAGGGTGGTAATGTTTGGCTCGATGCAGCGCGTACCTCTCCCTATAAATTTTACCAATACTGGCTCAATACCAGCGATGAAGACGCGGCCAAATACATAAAGATATTTACGTTTTTAGACCGTGAAACCATAGAAAAATGC